>NZ_JAQXUZ010000020.1:0-84018 GCF_029224645.1 Mogibacterium kristiansenii | reverse complement strand
TGCAGGCAGGCGAGCGCGAACTTTACCGCCTCCGGGGTCGTCTTTTCCTCTTCTTCCGGACCGGGGTTCGCGCACGAAAACCGAATTCATTGGCTTTGCAGGCAGGCGAGCGCGAACCTTGCCGCCTTCGGGGTGGGTTTGCTCTAAGAAAAGGGCGAAGCCGTCGCACATGAATTGCGACTGCTCCGCCCTCTACTTGCTTAATTGTCCGGCAGGTCCTACTTATCGGATTTGCTTGCCTTCTTTACCTCGTCGGTCTTGAAGATGATCTTGCTCTCTCCGCTCTGACCGTCCTGCTTTCCGCCGATGAAGGAACCATCGGAAGCGGCATCCAAAGTTGCCTTTACCCGGTTCACCATGCTCTTAATATCCGAATCCTTCAGGGTGGATACCAGCTTCTGGATTCCGGTCTTATTGAATGTTGCCATTCCGCTTGCCAAAGTATCCGCACCGTCAGACAGAGTCTCCGCACCTTCCGTCAGCTGACCCATGTAGGTCACCAGCTTACCGGTTCCGGCATCTACCTGAACCGCACCGTTTGCCAGCTTTGTAGTGCCGGCATCCAGCTTATTTGCACCGGCATCCAACTTATTCACGCCGGTTACCAGGCTGGTCTTATCCTTAGTATCGACCTTGATTCCCGCCTGCAGGCTCTGGAGGCCCAGAAGTGCGCCCGGATGGAACTTTCCGTCCTTGTCGGTATATCCGTTCACGCCGGCATCCAGCTGTGCGGCACCGGAATTCAGTCCGGCCACGGCCTTCGACAGACTCGGAACCTTTGTTCCGTCCGCCTTTGTACCTCCTACATTGACGGCGGTATCCAAAGCCTGGGTTCCGGCCTTCAATTCATCCGCACCGTCCTGCAGCTTCTTCAAGTCATCATTGGAAGAAGATGCAATACTCTGATACATTGCCTTCGCCGTCTGATTGGCTGCACTAATCTTCTGCTTGTCGGTATTTACCGAAGAAACCGTATCGTTTACGTTTGTCTCGTATGTTCCCAACTTTTCTTTTGCATTCTTCAATGCATTGATGGTGTCCTGATCTCCGGAAGCCGCTGCCGCTTTGATGGCTGTTTCCAGAGCGCCGTCCACATCGGCGGAGGATGGAGCGTTTACATTCTCGGTATTCACGCCGTCCAGATTGTCGCCGATGGATTTCGCAGTCTGTGCCAGCTTGGTGTTCTGTGCCGCAAGCGTTTCGCCCATCTGCTTGATTCCGGCATCCACCCGAGCTGCTCCGGCACTGAGTTTCTTAGCGCTGCCGTTATCACCGGCCAGTCCGCCCGCACCGTTCACGCTGGAATTCAGCGCCTCCGTTCCTTCTTTCATCTGAGTGGTTCCGGAAGACAGGTCCTGGGCACCGGCTACCAGCTGATCCGCACCGTCGGACAAGTTCTTCACGCCGGCCTTCAGGTCTCCGGTTCCCTGCTTCAGGTCTCCGGTTCCGGCCTTCAAGTCCTTGGATCCGTTTTTCATGCTCTCGGTGCCGTCCTTCAGGGTTTCGGTTCCTTCTTCAATCTGAGAGGAGCTGTCCGCCAGCTTATTGGCACCCTTGGCCAGCTTGGAACTTCCGTCCACCAGCTTTTTGGAAGCATCGGACAGCTTGTCCAGCGCGCTTTCCAGCTCGTCAACCTGACCGGTGGCGTCATCCAATTTCGTGGTATCCACATCATTCATGAAACCGGAATCCGCTACGGTGTAGGTTCCGTCGATTTCGAAATTCGTGGTCTTTGCGTTGATGGTTACGTGGTCCGGAATGTCCAGCTCGTCAATCTGCAGGTTGTCGCTCATTCCCGGAAGAGCGATTCCCACAACGGCGGTGCTGTTTCCGTCGTTTACCGCCTTACCGTTGTTTACGGTGACGTTGGTGAAGTTGTCGTTGCTCAGCACGACCGCACTGACGATTGCGTACGGACGAGTCAAACTGTAGCCGTTTTCTTTTACGCTGTCGTTGATGTCGTAATCGAAACGGATTTTTACATTGCCCTTCTTGCCGGCGATTTCATCGGCGGAAACCTTCGTGCCGTTCAGATAGTAGCTGACCTTTACTTTTACCGGAAGCTCCCCGTCGTAGTCTCCGGTGTAGTGGATGTCCTTGCCCTTTGCGGCCCACACCAGCTTCTTGCCGTCCCGGCTCATTTTCTCGTCGCCGGAGGTGTTCTTGATGTTCTTCAGATTGGAGTAATCGCTGAGGTTGTTGGACTTGCCCTCATTCTTCAGCCACTCGCTTACCGAAACATCGGTTGTATTGCCATCGGCGTCCATTACCGCGTACACGGTCTCGGATTTGTCGCCGGTCTGTGCGGTCTTCAGCATCTCCGGGAAGTTCTCATTGATGGACTTCTCCGTATCTGCATGGACTGCATTCATCTGCGGCACATAAAACAACGCTGTGCTGCATGCCAGAACGCCCGCAAGAATCGGGGCGCCGATTTTCTTGATTTTGTTGTTAAGCTTTCTCATTGTTCAATCCTTTCATGCCCCTTGTAGTTTTACAAATTATACGATCGAATGCCATAAGCATGGATGGCAGCAGGAAAATCACCGTGATCATACTGATAATCGCACCTCTGGCCATCAGCGAACACATGGTGCTGATCAAGTATACGTTGGAATACTTCGACACTCCGAAGGTGGATGCGAAGAAGCCCAGTGCACTGGTCATGATGGACGGCATCGACGTCCGCACGGCGATATCAATGGACTCTCGCTTGCTCAGCCCGCCCATTCGTTCGGTCTTGTACCGAGTGGACATCAGTATCGCATAGTCCACCGTGGAACCCAGCTGAATGGTGGTGACGCATACCGGAACCAGGAACGGAAGCTCCACTCCGGTGAATCCACAGATTCCCAAGTTGATGTATATGGCTAACTCGATTACAAGTATCAGTATAAACGGTAGTGATATCGAGCTCAATACGAAGAAAATAATCAGGAACACCAGTCCGATGGAAATCCAGTTAACGACCTGGAAGTCCTTGGACGTCAGCTGAATCAAGTCCTTCGTAGACGGCGCTTCACCAATAACCGATCCGTTCTTATCGTACTTGTGAACGATACTGTTGACCTGTGTCACCTGACGATTTACCTTGTCGGTAGAAATCCGATACTTCGAGTTCACCAGTATCATCTGGTGCTTGTCGGACCGCATGGAGTTGTTCAGCTCATCCGGAAGCATGTTCCGAGGAATCGCAGAACCCAGCATTCCGTCCACACCCAGAACGCTCTTCACGCCCTTCACGTCTTTGATTTCCTCACTCATGGACCGGCCATCTTTCGCCGACATATTCGCATCTGCGATGATGATATAGGAAGTATTGATTCCGAAATCTTTCGATAGCTTCTTATTTGCAGTATAGAACGGAACCATCTCTTTATCGATATCCTTGCCGTCTCCCACCACCATCTTCGTCAAATCGTAAGATGTATTCATGTGAGCATATCCATACAGTGCCGGAGCTAACAGGAGTCCAAAGCACAGGATGTAAATTCCATACCGAGATGTGAGCTTGTGAGACAATCTGTCGGCACTTGGGATTAAGGTCTTGTGACGAGTCTTCTGCAACGTTCTTGTAAAGAACAGAATCATCACCGGCAGCACCGTAACGCTGCACACTACACCAAAGACAACGCCCTTCGCCATAACCAATCCAAGGTCCATGCCCATCTTATAGGTCATGAAACACAATGCCAGGAAACCGGCAATTGTCGTAACGGAGCTTCCTGTCACAGAAATCAACGTTGCATTGATGGCCTCTGCCATGGCCGGTTTCGGCTCTATTCCGTCATCCAGCTTTTCCATATAGCTGTGCCACAGGAAGATGGAATAGTCCATGGTCACGCCCAGCTGCAACACCGCCGCAATGGCTTTGGTGATGTAGGAGATTTCTCCGAACATGATGTTGGATCCCATGTTGTACAGAATTGCCAGTCCGATACTCAGCAGGAACAAGAACGGTGCCACATAGGAGTCCAGCAACAGCATCATTACCAGAAGGGACAGCGCTACCGCCACCGCTACGTACTTGATTTCTTCCGTCTCCGCAATATTCTTCAGATCCAGAACCATGGATGTCATTCCGGCAACATACGTATCCTTGTTGCTCATCTTTCGAATCTGATCCACGGCATTCAGCGTATGCTCATCCGAAATTCCCGTATCGTAGAATGTTACCAGCATCGTTGCATTCTTGTTATTGATATTGTCCTGCACCACCTTCGGGTACATGGAAATCGGAATGGATGGATTCACCACGTCCTGCAAATTCACGATGGATTCCACATGATCCACCTTCTCAATGTCCTTCTTCAGCTTCGTCACATCATCCGTCTTCATATTCTCCAGAACGAGAATGGAGAAGCCGCCCTTGTGGAACTCATCCATCAACAGGTCTTGACCCTTTACACTTTCCATATCGCTCGGGAGGTATGACAACATATCGTAATTAACATGAGTCTTCGCCATTCCGATTGCTGACGGAATGATTAAAATCAATGCTATTACGAGGATTGCGTGTCTCAGCTTCACAACTACTTTGCCGAATTTCATCTCTTGCATCCCCCTATAAAAATAGTTTCGCATATCTAAATTGACCGACGGTCATTTCATCTGCCAGTATACTAGCACAGGAATGACCAGCAGTCAATATTTGAGATAAATTTTTTACAAAATTCCTTTGTTCAATTTTCGAAACACTTTATATATAAGGGTTTCGAACACTTGACCGTTGGTCATTTTATTCTTGACGAATCCTTCACTTAATGGTATATTATAGAAAAATCGGTAACGTTAAACCGAACGGATCTTTTTTTACCAAGGGTGTAGTTATGACAAAAGTGGATATGAAGAAAAATAAAAAACGTCAGGACATCCTGGACGCGGCCTATGAGCTTTTCACCACGAAGGGCTTCTCCAGCACGACGATTATGAACATTGCGCTGAAAGCCGGAGTGGGGAAGGGCACGTTCTATCTCTATTTCGACAGCAAGGAGGCGGTGCGGGATGAGCTGATTGTGATTAAGGCTTCCCAGATTCTCACCAAGGCCGTTAACGCGATGGAGGAAAGCCTGGGCGCCAATCGAAAGGTGGGGGTGGCGGACCGGTTCATCTTCGTGGCAGATTTCATTCTGAATTATCTGTCGAAAGATCTGACGTTGCTGCGGTTCGTATCCAAGAATCTCAGCTGGGGTCTGTTCCTGAACAGCCGCATTGAGGAGAAGAATTCCGATGTCATCAATTTCAAGGATTTCATTTCCCTGCTGATTGAGCGGGATCACGTGCACCTGAAGAATCCGGACATTCTGATTTATACGCTGATTGAAATGGTGAACTCCACCTGCTACAGCGTCCTGATTAGCGAGGATCCGGTCAGCTTCGAAGAGTACAAGCCGTACCTATATCACTGCATTCGGCTGCTGATTGATGATGCCGGGGAGAATTAAGTGTTGGCACGGTAAGATACCTGTGATATAATACGACTCGTTCTGCCGGTTTCCGGCGGAAACGAACCGGCAGATTCCATGGGGATGGCTGTGAAACATCCCGGACACAACGTGGGGTCTGCCGCCCAACCCGAATACGAAAAATTTGCGATATAGTGAAGGAGGAGCATTTGCCGGCGCAAACGCTCCTCCTTTTGATTCTTCACTTTTTTTCATCGCCTGTTCGATTATGTCGTTCGGCGCTTTTTTCTGTTCGTCGGATGTGATACTGCCCACAACTTCTTGTTCTTTGCAAAAATCTGATTCTCCTGTTCCATCAGCTCCTGATACATGGCAACCGCCTCGTCCAGATTGCTTGGTTCCTTGCTGTTGCTGCTTTTCCCACTGCACGCCGCCAGGGACAGCATCAGAACTTCCGAAGCCGCACCCATAGGCCAGTGCATCGACAGGACATACGGTGACGCATTTTCCCCGGTCCACTTCAACGCCCAACAGGACCACCTTGTTCATCAGTCCGTAGAAGGCGCCCAGCGGGTACACCCACTTGCAGAAGGGCCGGTAAAACACCACCTTTGAAGAAGTTGGAAAGGTGGATATAAAATCTTCGTTAAGAAAGGAAAGTTAACGGAAATTTTATACGGGTAGGGTATATTATAGACAATCGGATGAATGTTTGGAAAAATGTGAGGGGAATGCCCGGATGATTGGAAGCGACACCTTGGTCTACCGGATGCTTTTCAACCTCACGGAAAACGCCATCCGGTACAATCGTCCAGATGGCGCCGTTACCATTTCCATCTGCAAGGATGAAAAGTTCATTCAAATTCGCGTGGCAGATACGGGCTTCGGAATTCCGGAGCAGTACCGGGAAAGCATCTTTCAGCCATTCTTCCGCGTGGACAAGTCCCGGAGCCGGGAACACGGCGGTGTCGGACTGGGACTTTCTCTGGTCTGGGAAATCGCGGCACTTCACGGCGGCGCGGTGACGGTGGAGGAAAGCTCGGGGGCCGGCACCGTGGTTCTGGTGACGCTGCGTGGTTGAATCCTTCCGTCATAACTCACGCTAATCTGGTTTCGGCACATCACTAAAATTAGGAGAAATTATAAAATGTTTCAATTTTAAAGCGACATCTTTACACTTTCTTAACATAACTTAGTTAGAATTATGTTGCAGATCTGTAAAAGATGCTTCTAGTGAACTTTACGAAAGGAAAATTTCTATGAAACATAAGAATACTATGTATCTAATTCTATTAACAATTTTCATCTTATCACTTCCGATATGCGCTTATGCTGACAATTCTGTCATCATTTCGAAAGATGACTTTTCTACTGATACTGAATTCCAAAATGCCATTGACAATGCATTCGAGAACTACGAGAATTTTACAATTGTTTTAGACGATGATACAATTAGCCCGGTGCTCAGCATGTCTGCTTCTCCACTATCAGCAGATGCTGTTCTATACAATGTTAAAAATGTACAGAATAAATCTAACTCTTTCGGAAAAGACTACCTAAATGTATCTGGCGATCCTGGAATTACCATAGGATTGTCTCACGCAAAAACTAAATCCTATGCATTACAATTTGGTGCAACATTTGGATGTGACAAAAGTTTTATTGCAAATGCAACGTGGGGTTCCTCCAAGGCTCTACATTAACCTATTCTGGTACATGGAAAGTACCTTCGAAAGCGAATGGAAAGCAAGTAAAACGTGGCTACCTTCATATGCGTCCAGAATACAAAGTAAAATCTTATACGGTATATCACAAAAATTATGGAACAAACAAGTGGATTAAAGACGGCTCTTCGACAACAAAAAAAGCCTACGGTGTAAATATTAGAAAAACATTCACTTACAAATAGCACTTTGGAGGGGTATTATGATTTCAAAAGAACAATTTTCCTGTGGTAACACAATTTTAACACCTCAGAGTTACGAAATAACGACTGAGTGCGGTACTGATGTACTGACACCAAACGAAACAAAGATTCTCCAGAAACTACTTGAACAGAATCATTGTGTTGTTTCCCGTGCCTCTTTACTCTCATTGATTGATTTACGTGGTTCGAATGATACCGACCGTTCTGTGGACGTTCATATTTCTTCATTACGAAAGAAACTGCGTTCCATTCAGTCTAATCTTCGTATCCAGTCTAAAAGAGGTGTTGGATACTACATTCAGGAGAAGTCAAATACCCCGTTTCCGTTAAGCTTATTTTCTGATAAAACAAATAGTGAAAGAAAGGAGAATTCCTCTATGAAATTTTCTTACATTTCTCTAATTTTCCTCGCCTGCATGTGTCTTTGCTGGGTAGGGTATACTGCATCACCACTTGATTTAGATATGTCCTTTGAACCAATGTATGGCTACGCCTACATCGTCCGCAACCTGTACATCATGTTCATGATTTTCATAGGCGTCTACCTTATGAAAATTTACCTGGATCACAAAGACAAATAGATTACAGTGATTAATTCCTGAGCGCCAATTCAAAATTGGCGCTCAGTTTATATATTCAACAATTCTATGAGGGATTTGCGTTATAACATATCCTATCCCTGCACCAGCGTGCCGCCACAGCTGGAACCGGCACCGGCGGTACAGCCGTAGCAGTGCGCCCCGAACCGAATCTTCCGCTGAAGCGAATTAATTTTTCCCCCAGCCAGATCATAGATGGTCAGATCCCGGTCTTCGTTCCGACATGGCATATTCATCACCTGGTTGAAGTCGCAGTCATAGATTCTTCCGTCATAACCTACGCTGATCTGATCCCGGCACATCATCTTCTCACAGGCCTCCTCATTGAATGCATCCAGCAGCATATCCATGTACTGTTGGTAGATTCCGTTCCGCAGCAGGTGACACCCGTACCGGCCGATTGGATTGTTCGTCACCGCATACAGCCGGTTGAATTCCACCCCGTATTTTCGAAGCTCCTTCCGGTACAAATTCTCCAGCTCGTCCTGATCTGGCGGCAGAATATCCCGCTGCGGGTTGAACACCAAGTTCAGCTCCGGTTTCTGCTCACCCGATTCCTCACTTTCCATTTCCGCACCGTAGCCCACAGCATTCAGCTCCCGAAGCACCTCAATGCTCTGACGGAACACGCCGTCGCCCCGCTGACTGTCTGCCTCCGATTCACTGAAATTCGGAAGGCTGGCAATCACAGTTACTCCCAGCTCCCAATATTTCCGAATCAAGTCCCGATATGCCGGCGCCTTCAGAATCACCAGGTTGGTCCGAACCATCACCCGGAATCCCAGCCGCGTCGCCTCTTCGATGAACCACCGGAAGTCCGGCGCCATTTCCGGCGCCCCGCCGGTGATATCAATCGTCCGGAATCCGTGCCGAACCCCCGTATCCAACACCGCTTGCAGCGTCTCCCGGGAAATCACTTCCTTCCGATCCGGGCCGGCGCCCACATGGCAGTGCTCGCAGGACAGATTGCACTTCTTTCCCACATTCACCTGAATCGTGGACAGCTCCGGCCGCGTCTCCAAATACTCCGCCTTCGGAACCATATCCTCAAAATACATAATCCGCGCCATCGCATCTTCCAGATCCTGGGGTGACGCCGGTTTTCCCTCCGGATATGCCTCTTCCCGGTACGCGGGTAAAACCACGAATCCGCCCAGGAGCGCGTTTCCGATGGTGCAGGCCGGACCGTTCAGAATACGATTGCGATAGGAAACCTCTGCCGGAGAGTTGTGTTTCCACAGCCGGTCAAACCATTCCACATAGGCCGCCTGATCATAGCGAACGGGAACCGCTTCGATATAAAGTCCCTTGTATTCCGCCCGGTAGATGGCATCCTCCTCCGGTGTTGCCGCAATTCGGGTGAGCACGCCGAACTGCTGCCCCTCAAAGGTGGGAAGTCCCGCCGCACCGTTATTGATTACCACACCGCCCCGGAGTTTTCCGGCCACCGCCGCACAGGTATGAGTGGTGGCGAAAATATCGATTCCGTTTTCTTCCATAAAATCGGACAGTTCTCCCTGGCGAAGCACATCCTCCAGCTGCTCGATGGCACAGTCCCAGCCCCCCAGCAGCTTCTCATCTCCATGAGTGATTCCGATTTTGCAATCACCCACCTGAGCGACCATGTGAGCCGGCCGATCCTTTAGCTTCGCAATCAATTCCGGATGTTTCCCGATTTCTTCCTTCATCATATGGTGAATTCGGTTGGAGCGGCTCACGCTGGCATCATCGGTGCAATCCGGATAGGCGCAGCCGCAGCCCACGCCCACATCTTCCGTTCTTCGAACCTCTGCTTCCACATTTCCAACCATTGGAATATATTTCTCCGCACCGGCTTCTATCCGGGCAAATTCCTCTGCCGTCCGGTCGAACCAGTGCATGTCGCCGTTGAACACCATGCCCACCCGACCGCCTTCGCCCAAGCGTTCCTGTTCTTTTACGAACATTGCCTGTACTGCATCCATGGCAAAGGGGTTTCCGTACAGTCCGCCCACCACCAGCAGGGTGTCGAAGGTGTGCGCCGGGGAAGGAGCCGCGGACCATACCGACGAATCCAGACGGTAATCCACCGGACATGCTCTTCCCGCATCTTTGAAATTATGTCTCGCATAACTCGGAGTTGTACAACTTGCCATTTTTTCCTTCTTTCCTTTTCTCTACTTCAAAATTTCCTGACGGAGGTTCTCCAGATCCGCCGCATCCGGATGGGACAGGGGCCCGGTCGAAATTATCGATCAGCTGATCCAGGTTCGGTGCCGCATCCGGCTGCGCCTTCATCTTCACATATCGATCCCGAACCGCCTGCTGCATCTTTCCCTGGCACATGAATTCGCCCACCAGGGTATTGCTCTCATCCATCGATGCCTTCCGGGTCGATGTCTTCCCATCCGGCGGCACTACGCTCTGCATCCAGAGCCTCGATTTCCTCGTCGGTTCTTCCTTTCCATGCCGGACGGCCTTCGGTCTTCTCCGCCATGGAAGCCACAACACCGCATACGGCGTAGGAACCCCAACACAGTACGGCACCCCAGAAGTTCACGCCCAGGAAGTTGGCGTACGCACCGTTTCCGATATTCATAAATGCCAAGCTGTCCGGGCTTACGGTGTCCACAATTCCCAGAATCATACCGATCCAGAAGGAGAGGTGGAAGCCGATTTTCGTCGGCTTAATCGGACCTGCGCCGTGAAGCAGAAAAACCGGACCCAGCCCCATAATCATGGTTCCGGAAATGGTGGTTGCCGCCAGAATATCGGTTCCCACAATCATCGGCAAATTGCCCACAACCGCGAAAAATGCCATGAATCCGATACCAATCCAGCGAGCTTTTTCATGCGGATCCTTTCCCAGAATGGCCGGAAGATCCCGCGCGGTCAGCTTCGCCAGGGAACTGAAGGTGGAGTCCAGAGTGGAACCACCGCACATTACCATCATGATAGCCATCAATAAGAATGCCGCAATGCCCATTCCCTGCGCCACCGCCTGCGCCGCATCCGTCACATTTTCCAGACCGGAAAGCATGGCGTCCACACCGATCAGGGAGAACAGGGTGATTGCCAGGAATCCCAGAAGACCCGCAACGGTGAAGCACTTCAGCATTTTCTTTTCCTCGCAGATGAATCCCCGGTCGGTGAGTACCGCATCATGGAATCCGTAGGACAGGCACTGCAGCAGTGCACCCAGAACGAAGTCCACGCCGGTGTCCATCTTCCAGGATCCGCTGGTCAGGTATGCGCTCATCGGGTGTTCCGGCAGAATCCAGAAGATGGTGAATACCAGCAGTACCACAAACAGGCCGGCCTGCAGCACGTCGGTAATCAGGGAAGAACGCAGTCCGCCCCAGCAGCTGTAGCCCAGTGTGATTGCGGTAAAAAGAAGTGCGGCGATGACGAAGGGTTTGCTGCCCGACTCACCGTAGTATCCGCCGATGACCGAGGTATTGGACCAAACCTCGTTGAACAGACGAACCAGAATTGCTGCGCTGAAGCAGAATGCCGCTGCCACACCGTAGTTGCTTGTGAGGAGGTCGGTCATGGACTTTGCGGCGAAACGACGGCGCAGTCTGTAGATTGCAAAACCGGTGAGGGGAATGCAGAGCCAGTACACCGCGTAACCGATACCACCTACGATGCCGTAGCTGTATCCCATATTGGCGCAGTTATATACGGATTTTGCGAATATCCAAGCGATAAATACCGAAGAGGTGACCATCAAAGAAGAGGCTGCTCGTCCCTTCTTGTCGGTTCCTTTGAAAAAGCCGCCGATTGTAACGGCCTTCGGGGAGATGGCGAACATGACGATGCCGTATACCACCAGGAATCCCCAGAAAAACAGTCCTGTACCGTTGTGCATGATGTTTTATCCTTTCTGCTATTATAATTCATAAAAAAGCCCATAAAAAACGCTGTTAGAATTCACTAACAGCGTTAACGGATTCATTCTAACAAATTTAGGACTTGTATTCAACCGATTTTTTATTGAAAATCCTTATATTGAATCTGCACATTTCCTCATATTTCTATATTTTCACTAGGCGTCTTTCAGAATTTCTCTGGTCAGGGTGTTGGCCTCTTCCACGATAGAAGCGATTTCTCGGTTCCATTCCTCGGCCTGCTTGCGGTCGGTGAGAGCAGGGGTGTTGGCCACTACGTTCATCTTCGCCGCCTGAATGCAGGCATTCAGGTTCAGGGCCGCTACGTAAAGATCGCTCACCAGCTGCTTGTTGGATTTTCCAATCATCTCCTTGGTGAGGTGCAATCCGGCCAATGCCGCCCGGCATGCGTTCAGCGGAGCCAGTCCCGCTGCCACCGATGCCTCTGCAATCGCTGCCTTCCGAGCCGCTTTCTCTTCATCCGTGGATTTCGGAAGGGCATAGGCATCGGAAACGCCGGTAAAAGCTTCCTTATCTTCATCGATTCCCTGAATCAACTTCGTGAGAACTTCCTGAGCTTCCTTCAGCGTCTGCTGATTCAGCTCTTCGTACTCTTCATATTTCTTCTTTCCCAAGGTGAGGTTCGCCACCATCATAATCAGGGCTGCGCCCTGTGCACCGGTCAGTGCCGCAACCGCACCACCGCCCGGCGCCGGTGCTGCCGATTTCAGTTCATTCAGGAAATCGATAATCTTCTGGTTTTCTGTCATTTCTTTTTTTCCTTTCTGCTTCCCGCTGCCCGCAGTTCGAACGGACAGCCCGGAACAATAGCACCAATACTTTTATCTCATTATAATAAAAAGAACGCCGGAAGGAAACCTCCAGCGTTCTCAAATTACTTTTTCTGCGGATTAGTTGTTCAGATCTGCATCGAAAGGAAGGAGTGCTACCACACGAGCTCTCTTGATAGCAGTGGTAACTGCTCTCTGGTGCATTGCACATGTACCGGTTACTCTTCTCGGGAGAATCTTTCCTCTCTCGGTAGTGAACTTCTTCAGAGTCTCTACATCTTTGTAATCGATCTTCTTATCCTTGTCTGCACAGAACTGGCATACTTTTCTTCTTCTCATGCCGCGCTTTCTGTTGTTATTGTCCATTTCGACTTAATCTCCTTTCCTAAGATATGTCTAGAACGGGATGTCGTCATCCGCTGCCTGGAATGCATCCGGGAAATCATCTTGACCTCCGAAAGCGTCCTGCTGCGGTGCCGGCGCGCTCTGCTGCTGACCGCCCTGGTAGCTGTCATTGCCGCCAAAACCGGAGTTCGCGTTGGAGCCTCCACCGTTGTTGTTTCTAGAGCCAAGGAACTCCACGCGATTCGCGATGACGTCAGTGGTGTATACCGTCTGACCGTTCTTGTCTCTGTAACTTCCCGTCTGAATCCGTCCGCTTACCGCTGCCTGACTGCCCTTCTTCAGGTATCTGTCTACGGTCTCGGCCTGCTTTCCGAATACGGTGATTCGAATGAAGTCAGCCTGACTCTCCTGGCCGGCGGACACCGGTCTGTCGATTGCCAGCGTGAAATGCGCTACGGCAGTCTGAGTGTTCGGTGTGTAGCGAAGCTCCGGATCCCTTGTTAATCTTCCAATTAAAATTACACTATTCATGTTTCACCTGTCCTTTCCGAACGCTGTGAACGATACTTATTTCTCGTCCTGGCAAACGATGATATGTCTCATGCAATTATCGGAAATCTTCAGTCTTCTGTCCAGTTCCTTTGGCAGTTCTGCACTTGCCTTGAATGGAATCAGCACGTAGAAACCGTCCTTCTTCTTGTTGATCGGGTAAGCGAGCTTCTTAACGCCCCACAGATCCGCTTCTCCAGCTTCACCGTCAGCGTTGATGATGCCCTTTACGGTCTCGATCATCTGGTTTCTTGCAGCTTCATCCATAGCCGGATCAAGAATGAACAATAATTCATAATTTCTCATTGTTTTCACCTCCTATGGCCTAATGACATCTTGCGATGTAGGATTCTGGCCTGCTTATTCAGACCATACCCAATTATTATACAGAAAAATACCCGGATTGCAAGCTTTTATTTCCGAAATTCCTTGAAAATCCGGTGAATTCTTCCGTTTTCTACCCGCAAATCTGCTCAGAGTCCAGAATTACGGTAAATGGACCGTCGTTCAGCAGCTCGACCTTCATTTCCGCGCCGAATTCTCCCTGTTCCACCACATCCACGCGCTCTTTGCACTTCTCGATGATGTATTCATAAAGGGCGTTGGCATGGTCCGGTGATCCCGCTTCGATAAAAGAAGGTCGGTTTCCCTTCTTGCAGTTTGCGTACAGGGTGAACTGTGATATCAGTAAAAGTTCTCCCCCCACATCCGCCAAGGAAAGATTGGTCTTTCCGTTTTCATCTTCAAATATCCGAAGCTTAATCATCTTATCCAGCATCTTGTCGGCGATTTCCTTCGTGTCCGTATCGGATACTCCGATCAGAACCATGTAACCTTTACCGATTTTTCCAATCACGTTATTATCCACGGTGACGCTTGCGTGGGTGACTCTCTGTATTACCAGTTTCATTCTCTTAAACCCTTCCTTGCTTTTTTTATATCGTTATTTTACAATAGATTCTAACCTATTGCATGAATACCTGCAAGTCCGGTGATGACCGGAAGCTTCAGGGAAACGGAGGATATTTTTAGGATATGATGAATCCATTCAAAAGCATTCCGGCGGGAC
The DNA here is from genome assembly GCF_029224645.1 of Mogibacterium kristiansenii. Taxonomy (NCBI): domain Bacteria; kingdom Bacillati; phylum Bacillota; class Clostridia; order Peptostreptococcales; family Anaerovoracaceae; genus Mogibacterium; species Mogibacterium kristiansenii. Next base: position 69,464 of record NZ_JAQXUZ010000020.1, on the reverse strand, counting down.
TGGCGATTCTGTCGGAAATAAATCGTTTTAATAAAATGGCGCCGCAGTTCGAAGCCCTTCGGAAGGAAGGAAAGTTCGAGGAAGAACGGGCGCTGATTCTGGAAGGCACCGGTCGGTTCGCTGATACCGTATCTCGGAAAATCGGAATTACCTTCGATATTCACGGGGAGGAGAATATTCCGGATCACGGGCCGATGCTGATTGTGGCCAACCACCAGAGCTATGCGGATATTCTGGCGATGATCTATGTGATTCGGAAGTTCCAGATCGGCTTCATTGCCAAATCGGAGTTCACCGGTTTCAAGCCGCTGGCAAAGGCGATTAACTACACTCGTTCGCTGTTTCTGAAGAGGGGAGATGCCCGGGCAGCCATTCAGACGCTGAACGAGGCGGCGACCCTGATGAAGGAAGGGTTTTCCCTGGTGATTTTCCCGGAGGGGACGCGGAGCCAGTGCAGCGAGATGGGCGAGTTCAAGGCGGGCAGCTTCAAGTTCGCGCAGAAGGCGAAGGTGCCGATTCTTCCGATTACTCTGGAAGGGGGCTACCACTTCTGGGAGGAGAAGGGAACGGTTCAGCCGTGCACCGTTCATGTGAAGATTCATCCGCTGGTTCATTTTGAGGAGATGGACCGGAAGACGCAGAACAACGCCCATGTGGAGATTGAGAACACCATCCGCGAAGGACTGAAGGAATTCGTTTAGTTTTATTTTGTTGTGAATACGGAAACTTTAGGAAAGGAACCCGAAATGCCGGGTTCCTTTTTTATTTTATGCTCACAGTTTTCCATAATTTGTTAAAATTTCTGTGCATAATTATTCATTCACATCCGTACACCTCTTATATTTCAACCACTGCGGCACATTCTCACACATTGTTGATAACTGTGGAAAACTTTTTCTTTTTGTGTTTTTGACAAGTTTATAAGCATATTTATTTGACATACGCCAAATAGATTACTATCATTAATAAAAAATATTATGCGAAATAACAGGAGGTGTACCATGCTGAAAGATTACATCAAAGAGAACCGCACCGTGAGGGGATTCGACCAAAGCGCAAAAGTTTCCACCGATGAGCTGATGGACATGATTGACTGTGCCCGCCTTTCATCCTCCGGCATGAACCTGCAGCCGCTGAAATATTTTATCGCCAACCGGGATTCCGCCGCAGCCATTCTTCAGAAAGCGACCAAGATGGGCGGTCGTCTTCCGGAGCGCCACCTGCCGGATGCCGGAAAGGAGCCGGAGTCCTACATCGTCATCCTTCAAGATCCGGACATCAGCACCAGCGACACCTTTACCAATATCGACCTGGGCATCGCGGCGCAGAGCATCACCCTGGCGGCGGTGGAGAAGGGATACCGCTGCTGCATGCTGGGGGGCGGCTACAATCCGGAAGAACTCCGGGACGAGCTGGGCATTCCGGACAAATACATCCTCAAGCTGGTCATCGCCGTCGGCAAATCCGCAGAGAAAATTCACCTGGTAGAAATCGAGAATGGGGAAGACACCGGCTACTACCGGGATGCAGACGACGTTCATTACGTCCCAAAAAGAAAACTGCAGGACATCATCATCCGCTAGTTTTCCGCATCTTTATAAAACCACAAAAAAATGGACGCAAAGCCAGACGTTTCCGACTTTGCGCCATTCTTTTTTTATTCATTAATCCAGAAGAGAAATTTGTTCACCCTCGGATTTCTTTTTTTCTGAAACCTTCGGCTTCTGTGCGTTCTCTTCATCATCCACAACCTTGGCCAAAGATACGATGTGGCTGTCTTCCTCCACCTTCATAATCTTTACGCCCTGAGTGGTTCTTCCGGACTTGGAGATTTCTTCTGCCCGAATTCGGATGATTACGCCGTTGGAGTTAATCAGCATCACTTCGTTCTCGTCCCGAACCAGCATTCCGCCGACCAGCGTACCGGTCTTGCTGAACTTGGACTTGTCATAAGTAGCGATACCCTTACCGCCTCTGGTCTGGAGGCGATACTCATCCAGAGAGGTTCTCTTTCCGAATCCGTTCTCGGAAACTACCAGCATCTCCCGGGTTCCGTCGATGTCCAGCTCCATAGAAACGACTTCATCGCCATAATCCAGGTTGATGGCACGAACGCCGGCTGCATTTCGGCCCATGCTTCGAACATCGTTTTCGTTGAAGGCGATGGCCTTACCCAGCTTGGTGATGACGTAGATATTCTCGTCGCCGTTGGACTGACTGACGGAAATCAGCTTGTCGCCGTCCTTCAGGTTGATGGCGATGAGACCGTTCTTCCGAATGCTGTCGAATTCCGACATCGGCGTCTTCTTGATGGTTCCGCTTCGGGTGATCATTACCAGGTAGTTGTCCTGAGAGAATTCCTTCACCGGAATCACCGCGCTGACCTTCTCGCCCGAATTCAGGTTCAGGAAGTTGATGACCGGAGTACCCTTTGCGGTTCTGGATGCTTCCGGAACCTCGTATCCCTTCATCTTGTACACCTTTCCCATATCGGTAAAGAACAGCAGGTCATCGTGGGTGGAGGTGATAATCAGATCTTTGACAAAATCCGAATCCCGGGTAGTCAGTCCCAGAATTCCCTTGCCGCCTCGGCGCTGTGCTTTGTAGGTGTTCTCCGGAACTCTCTTGATGTAGCCCATGTGGGTGAGGGTGATTGCCACATCCTCTTCATCGATCAGGGCCTCTTCATCCAGCTCTCCGTCGCCGTTCACCAGCTTGGTTCTTCTCTTATCTCCGTACTTCTTCTTGATTTCCAGAAGTTCTTCCTTGATTACGCCCATCAGCTTCTTCTCATCTGCCAGCAGTTCCTTGAAGTATGCGATTCTCTTCCGAAGCTCCGCCAATTCTTCCTCAATTTTCTCACGTTCCAAACCCTGGAGTCTGGCCAGTCTCATATCGAGAATTGCCTGTGCCTGCGCTTCCGACAAACTGAACCGAATCATCAGCTTTTCTTTCGCATCGTTATAAGCGGAACGGATAACCTTGATCACTTCGTCGATATTATCCAGCGCGATTACGTAACCCTCTAAAATATGTGCCCGTTCCTCTGCTTTTCTCAGATCGAACCGAGTTCTCCGCGTCACCACTTCCTTCTGGTGCTTCAAGTATTCGTCCAGAATCTGGTACAGATTCAGAATTTTCGGCTCGCCGTTTACCAGTGCCAACATGATCATGCTGTAGGAAGTCTGCAGCTGAGTGTGCTTGTACAGTCTGTTCAGGATGACATTCGGATTCACGTCCTTCTTCAGGTCGATGACAATCCGAAGATTTCCTCGAGCGGACTCATCCTGAATGTTGGAAATTCCTTCTATCTTCTTATCCTTTACCAGCGCTGCCATGGACTCAATCAGCCGAGCCTTGTTCACCTGGTACGGAATGGAGCTTACCACGATACGGGTACGTCCCCGGCTTCCTTCCTCAATTTCGCACTCCGAGCGAACCAGCACCTTGCCGGTACCGGTACGATAGGCTTCTCGCGCACCTTCTTTTCCGATAATCTGCGCACCGGTCGGGAAGTCCGGCGCCTTGATGATTTTAATCAAGTCATCCACCGTGCACTCATCGTCGTCAATCATCTTGACGCACGCATCGATGGTCTCGCCCAAATTGTGCGGCGGAATGGATGTAGCCATACCTACTGCGATACCGTTGGATCCGTTAATCAGCAGATTCGGCACACGGGAAGGCAGAACCACCGGTTCCTGTTCCTCGCCGTCGTAGTTATCCGCAAAATCCACGGTTTCCTTTCCGATATCCCGAACCATCTGCAGGGAGAACGGGGACATTCTGGCCTCGGTATAACGAGAAGCCGCTGCACCGTCGCCATCCACGGAACCGAAGTTACCGTGACCATCCACCAGCGGATATCTGGTGGAGAAAACCTGTGCCATCTTAACCATGGCATCGTAGATAGAACTGTCACCGTGAGGGTGATATTTACCCATTACTTCACCGACGATACGGGCGGACTTCTTGTGCGGCTTGTCCGGCGTAATTCCCAGAGCGCTCAGGCCGTAGAGAATTCTTCTGTTAACCGGCTTCAAACCGTCTCGAACATCCGGAAGGGCACGTCCTACAATAACACTCATGGCGTAGTCGATATAGGAAGTCTTCATTTCCTCCGACATCTCATGGGTGATTATTTTGCTGTCTTCCAATAAATTCGTTGACATTCAATCTCCTTTATCTATACTTCTTCAGTATCTCAAGCTCTTCGCGATTTCCCATAAAAAGAATTTCGCAGATCACCGGATACCGACTATAAATCCAATGTGGCGTAACGCGCGTTTTCCTCAATGAACTTCTTCCGCGGCGGAACCTTGTCACCCATCAATGTGGTAATCATCTCATCCGCCTTTTCGGCATCATCTAAAGAAATCCGAATCAGGGTACGATGGTTGTAGTCCATAGTGGTTTCCCACAGCTGAGTGTAATCCATCTCTCCAAGACCCTTGTATCTCTGTATTTCCACCTTTGTCTTGCTGTCTTTCTCCCGAAGTTCGGCCAAGAGATCTTCCTGCTCCTTGTCGGAATAGGTGTACCAAGTCTCTTTGCCTCTCTTCACCCGGAACAGCGGCGGCTGTGCGGCATATACATAGCCTTCCTCAATCAGCGGTCTCATGAAGCGATAGAAGAAGGTGAGGAGCAGCGTCCGAATATGAGCACCGTCCACGTCCGCATCGGTCATGATGATAATTTTATGATAACGCAGTTTTGAAATATCGAAGTTGTCGTCGATTCCGCAGCCGAAAGCGGTAATCATATTCCGAATTTCCTGAGAATCCAACGCTCTCGCACGGGTTGCCTTCTCTACGTTCAGAATTTTACCTCTCAGCGGAAGCACCGCCTGGCGCGCTCTGTCTCTTCCTTCCTGCGCACTTCCGCCGGCGGAGTCTCCCTCCACCAGGAAAATTTCACAGATTTCCGGATCCTTTTCGGAACAATCCTTCAGCTTGCCCGGAAGCGATGTGCTTTCCAGTACGTTGGTTTTACGCGAGGTCTCTCGAGCCTTTCGCGCTGCTTCTCTGGCGTTGGCCGCGTTGATGCACTTGGTGACGATTTTCTTGGCCTGCGCCGGATGCTCCTCTAAGTAGAAATTGAAGTACTCGTTCATGCTGCTTTCCACAAAACCACGAACTTCACTGTTTCCAAGCTTTGCCTTGGTCTGTCCTTCGAACTGAGGATCCGTCAGCTTCACGCTGACAATCGCGGTAACGCCTTCCCGGCAGTCATCGCCGGTGAGGGAATCGTCCTTCTCCTTCAGCTGATTGGTGCGGCGAGCATAGTCGTTCAGCGTTCTGGTAATCGCCGCCTTCAGTCCCTGGAGGTGGAAACCGCCTTCGATGGTGTTGATGTTGTTGGCGTAGGACATTACCGTTTCGTTGTAATTTCCGGTGTACTGCAGTGCCACTTCCACTTCATACTCTTTGCCGGTGGCTTCGTCCTTCTTGTGGTTCTCGAAATAGAATACATCTTCGTTGATGACCTTCTTGTTTCGATTCATGAAGGTGACGAATTCTCGAATTCCGCCTTCGTAGCAGAAGCTTTCTTTCTTCTTCCGTCCCTCTCTCTTATCTTCGATGGTAATCCGGAGGCCCTTATTCAAAAAGGCCATCTCTCTCATTCGATTCTGCAGGATATCGTAGTCATAGATGGTTTCATCGAAAATTTCCGGATCCGGCCAGAAGGTGGTCTTAGAACCGGAACCCTCGGCCTCTCCCAGAACCTTCAGCTCGGTTGCTCTTTTTCCCTGGAAATATTCCTGCTCGTACAGCTTTCCGCCTCTTTTTACCTCAACAATCATGTGCGTGGAGAGGGCGTTTACTACCGATGCACCTACACCGTGAAGACCACCGGATACCTTGTATCCGCCGCCGCCGAACTTACCGCCCGCATGGAGCTGTGTATGAATAACTTCAACCGTCGGCTTATGCTCCGTCGGATGCATATCCACCGGCATTCCACGGCCGTCATCGCATACCGTGATGGAATTATCTTCATTAATGGACAGCTCGATGTGTTTACAGAATCCGGCCAGTGCCTCGTCCACACTGTTATCCACGATTTCGTATACGAGATGATGCAAACCCTGAGATCCGGTACTGCCGATGTACATACCCGGTCTGACACGAACCGCTTCCAGTCCGTGAAGTACCTGAATCTGTTGGCCTGTATAGTCGCTTTTCTTTTTTTCTGCGCTCATTCAAACCTTCCTTTTATGATTAAAACAAACAAAAAAATCGGTTATTTACATAACCGATTTATTTTACCATATTCGCGTCTTGTATTCAAGAATACCAAAATCACCATAAGGTATAATTTGGGCTTGTTTTGGCTTGATTTTAAATCATTTCAAGGTATTTTTAAACACAGTACCACTCTTCACAGAATAAACATTTCCCTTTGGCATTTTCTTCAGAATCCGATTGTTCACATCCGTGGTGGTAATGAAGAGCTGCACGTCTTCGATTTCTTGAAAAAGAAATGTCTGCCGTTCTTCATCCAGTTCCGACAATACATCGTCCAGGAGGAGCACCGGGTTTTCACCGATCACATCCCGAGCGATTCCGATTTCCGACAACTTCAGTGCCAAAGCGATGGTGCGATGCTGTCCCTGAGATCCGTACTTCTTCGCGTCCTTTCCATTAATCAGAAATTCCATATCGTCCCGCTGCGGTCCCAGACTGCTGTGCCCGCTATAAAGGTCTCGGTCTCTCGCCGCCACCAGCGCGTCGTATTGATTCTCTTCCGAAAGAGAACATAGATACCGGATTTCCAGATCTTCTCTTCCGCCGGAAATACTCTTCTGAATTTCCGCCGCTCTTTCCGAAAGTATGCGAATGAAATTTCTCCGGTACTTCACGATTTCCGTTCCGTATTTTGCCAGCTGCAGGTCGTAGATATCCAGCATGTTTTCGTCGATTTTCGAATTCTTCAGATTGTCCTTCAGCATGCTGTTCTTTTGGCGAAGGGCTTCGTTGTAAAGGCGAAGGCATTCGTAATAGCGGGGCCGAATTTGGGACAGCTCCTTATTGATGAAGTTTCTCCGCTTCTCCGGACTGTCTTTGATGATGCGAAGATCTTCCGGAGAAAAAACCATCACCACCAGATTGTTCAGCAGCTCTGCGGTTTTGCGGATGACTTTGCCGTCTTTTTTAATCATCTTTTTGCCGGTACGGTCCAGGATCACGGAAATGCTTTTATCCATATCCTCGCTCACCAGGTCCACCGTCACGCTGGCCCGCGGTCGATCCAGCATAACCATGTTGGCGGAATTCTGGGTGCGGAAAGATCGGGCGAAAGCACAGAGATAGATGCCTTCGATGAGATTGGTTTTTCCCTGCGCATTCTCCCCAATAAAAACATTTCTAGAGCTGTCAAAAGACAGCTCTAGATTTTCGTAATTTCTGAAGTTGTGGAGTTCTACTTTTTTGACTATCATAAATTCTCACTAGTTGATTCGAATCGGCAGTGCCAGGTACAAATAGCGCTCTCCCTGAAGAGGGCGGAAGATGCATGGGCTCACATTATCTCTCATGTAAAGAACCACTTCTTCATCATCGATGCTCCGGAGGATGTCGATCATGTAGCGGGAGTTGAATCCGATTTTCAAATCCTCTCCCTTCTGGATAATCTCAATCTTTTCGTTCATATTGCCCTGGTTATCCAACGCCGAGATTTCGAGGAGATCGTCCTGTATATCGAACTTAATCATATTGTTGTTTTCTTTTTGAGTCAGGATGGAGGCACGGTCAATGCTTCGAATCAGTTCATCTTTCTGAATTCGAACCTCGGTGGTGCTGTCTACCTTGATGATTCGCTTGTAATCGATGTATCTTCCGTTCATGGTATTCAGTGTTACCTTGGTTCCATCAAAGGAAAATACCGCTTTCTCGTCTACCAGCTCCATGCGGATGGTTTCATCTCCGTCATCGGAAATGATTTTTGACATTTTGTTAAGCTGTTTTGCGGGAATGACCACCTTAAACGCATCGATGGAATCCTCCAGCGGTTCGTTGTAGATTGCCATTCGGAAGGCATCCACCGCAACCATGCGGAAATTGCCGTCGCCGATTTCGCAGAGGACGCCGGTAAGAATTCCATTGATTTCATCTGCGCTGGCAGAGAAGGCGGTTTTCCGAATCAGCTTTCGAACGGATTCTTTATTCAATGTGATGCTCTTCTGCGGTTCCTTCATCTGAACTTTCGGAAACTCTGTGGAATCGAAGCAGATGACTTCCGACCGGTAACGTCCGCTCTGAATCGATAGAACTTTTTTTACGGAATCGTATTCCATCATCACATCTTCTGACGGAAGTTTGCCGATGATATTCGCAAAGAGTGCGGCCGGTGCCACAAAATTCGCAATGCCGTCGCATTTTGCGGATAATTTGGATTCCACCACCATGAAGGTGTCGGTACCGGTGATGATCAATTCATCTTCTTTTGTTTCAATCAGTACGCCTTCCAGAATTTTTGAAGTGGACCGGGACGGAACTGCCTGGATGGCGTTGTTCAGAGCACGGTAAAGTTCGGATTTATTGCAATAGATTTTCATAACGATTCCTTTCGCGAGAGCATTATTATTAATATAAATAAATATAGTTATAGTAGTAGGGGGTGTCGATACTGTGGAAAACTCCCCGAATTCATAATTCTATGTGAGTAACGGACTTTTTGGCTGAGGAAAAACCCGTACAAAAACTCTGTTATTCGAATGTGTATAACTTTTCCGCACCGCCCAAAAATGCGTTTATCGATGTTCTTTAATTTTTTTCTTCAGGGCATCGATATCCTTCCGGGTCTCCTCGTCGTTATCATACTGTGAGGTGATCTTGTTCACCGAATGAATGACGGTGGAATGGTGTTTTCCGCCGAAGAGTTCGCCGATTTCAGGCAGGGAAAGCTCGGTGTTCTCTCGGCAAAGGTACATAGCCACCTGCCGAGGGTAGGCAATTTCTTTATTTCTCTTGGTAGAATCCATATCGGAAACCTTGATTTTGTAGTATTTTGCCACGATGGACCGGATGCGTTCCGGGGCGATGCCGCCGTCGGAATCCTTGATGATGTTCCGAAGCGTTCTTTTTGCAAAAGCCACGTCGATGTGTTCGTCCAAGAGGTTAGAATAACCGGTGATGTTGTTGAAGGCGCCTTCCAGCTCTCGAATGTTGTCGGTGAATTTCTCCGCAATGAGGCAGCATACTTCGTACAGGTCGTCATCCCATTCCAGCTGCGCATTTTCAGCTTTTTTCTTCAGAATGGCCACTCGGGTTTCAAAGTCTGCCGGCGTGATATCCGCAATCAGGTTCCACGCAAATCGAGTACGTAGCCGCTCTTCCAGGTTTACCAGTTGGTTCGGCGGACGGTCGCTGGAGATGACAATCTGTTTTTCGTCCTCGTACAGCGCGTTGAACGTATGGAAGAATTCTTCCTGTGTCTTATCCTTGTTCTCCAGGAACTGGATGTCGTCGATGAGGAGAACGTCGGCTTTTCGATACTTATTTTTGAAAGCACGCATTTTATTCTCGGAAATTGCCTTAATCAATTCGTTGGTGAAGGTTTCCGAAGATACGTACACGACGCGAGATTCCGGATCATTTTTGATAATATGGATGCCGATGGCCTGCATCAGATGGGTTTTTCCCAGGCCGGATCCTCCGTATATAAAAAGAGGATTGTATGCTTCCGCCGGGGATTCCGCTACGGCCAGGGCAGCGGCGTGGGCATACTTATTATTATTGCCCACCACAAAATTATCGAAGTTCAGCCGCGGATTGAACAGCTTGTTGGTGTCTTCGAATTTTTGAATTCTTTTCCGGGCAGCCAAAGCCGGTCGGCTTTCTTCCTGATATTCCTCCTCCAACTTTACCAGTACGCGGTAGCTCTGGCCGGTGACGTTCTCAAAGCCCTGTTCAATCAGGTGCATATAACGCTTTTTGATCAGATTGACTGCGATATCGTTTTTTGTTGCAAGATAAATAATGTTCACATCTTCATCAATACGGTAGATGGAGAGGGATGTGAACCAGGTGTTGTAGCTGACCTCAGTGGTGTTTGCTTTTATAAATTGCAGGAATTGCTCCCATATCTTGTTAGTATCCAAAATGCTCTTTCTCCTTGTTGATAACATATTTTACATAAAATTTTCCACAATGACAAGTGGTCAGAAACGCTAAAAATCTAAATATTAGGAGGTACAAAAAGAATGTTATACACATGTTGTGGAAAAAATTATGCATAATTTTTTCGAAACACTAAATGTTGTGGTAATAAGCATTTTTGATACTTTTTTGAAAGAAAAAGATTTCATTTTTCGATATAATTCAGACTTTCATTGACTTTGAAGGCGGAAATCAGTATAATACTTTGATGTATGTACCCTTGGAATTTAGAAGGTACGGAATTTTATATCAACTTAGAGATATTGTGATATCGGAAGGAGAAAAGGAAGATGAAGAAAACATATCAGCCTAAGAAGAGACAGAGAATGAAGGAACACGGATTCAGAAAGAGAATGGCTACTGCTAACGGCAGAAAGATTCTGAAGAACAGAAGAGCAAGAGGCAGAAAGAAGCTGACTGCTTAATTCCCTTGAATGCTTGAAGCGGTTATTCGATAACAAAATGAAGTGCAGAAAAGAAATTCTTAGCAATCAAAGAAATTTCAACAATGTCTATCGAAAAGGTTCTTCCCGAGGAGGCCGATACGTAGTCGTTCTGTATAAGAAGAACCGACTGCCGGTTTCTCGAATTGCATTTGTTGCCAGCAAGAAGGTGGGCAACAGCGTATGCAGAAACAGAGCCAGAAGGTTGATGCGAGAATCCATCCGTACGATGGGACTGGAAATTCGGCCGGGATACGACATCATTTTCGTTGCACGAAATTCAATTAACGGAAAGAAGTGTCCGGAAGTACAGCGAACTTTAGTGAAGTCGCTGAAGTCTTGCGGATTAATTGAAGAGAAGTGATAAACGCGATGAAAGCAATCAGCAATTTTATCAAAAGAATTTTAATTTTAATGGTAAGAGGATATCAGCTGTTTATATCTCCGCTGTTCCCGCCGGCATGTCGGTTTACTCCTACCTGCAGTACTTATTTTATACAGGCGCTGGAGAAGTACGGTCCGATTAAAGGGAGCTGGCTGGGAATCAAGAGAATTCTGAGATGTCATCCGGGAAATCCCGGCGGATACGATCCTCTTCCATAGACAGGGAGAATTATATGGGAGTAATAGCGGTACCTCTTGGATACCTACTTACACTGATTTATAATTTCGTGGGAAATTATGGTATTTCACTGATTATTCTGACTGCAATCGTTAAGCTCGCGCTGTTCCCGCTGTATGTAAAGCAGATTAAATCCACTGCCAATATGCAGGAACTGCAGCCAAAGATGCAGGAGATTCAGAAGAAGTATGCACACGATCAGCAGAAGATGAACGAAGCGATGCAGGAGCTCTACGCCAAGGAGAAATTCAATCCGCTGGGTGGATGCCTGCCGATGCTCATTCAGTTTCCGATTATCATGGGTCTGTTTGCATTGCTGAGAAATCCAATGCAATACCTGAAGAGCGAAGATATGCTGTTCGCTGTACACGAATCTTTTCTTTGGATCAAGGATCTGGCTCAGCCGGACCTTTGGATTCTCCCAATTGCGGCAGCAGCAGCGACATATTTCTCGTTCACCATGACTCAGCAGCTTACCACTGCTGCAGGTGCTGAAAATGCACAGATGAAGTCCATGAACATGATGATGAAGTATGTATTTCCGCTCAGTATTCTGGTCATCGCCAGATCGTACCCGGCAGGTCTTGCAATCTACTGGGCCGGCGGTCAGACCATTCAGATTTTCCTGAACATTCGCATGAATAAGGTTCGGAAGGATTTGAAGGAGAAGGCGGATCGCGAAAAGCTTGTTGCCCGTGCGGAAAAAGAATTGAAAAGAAGACTGAATGCAACTTCTAAATTGAAAGGAAATCGTTAGAAAATGAGAGTTTCAGAAAAATGGGGAGGAGATGTTGACGCAGCGGTAGAGCTTGCGCTCAAGGAACTCAAACTCACCATCGATGAAGTCGATGTCGAAGTTCTGGAAGAATCCTCCAAAGGTTTCCTCGGCATAGGTTCCAAACTGGCAAAGGTCAGAGTTACAGCAAGGGAAGAGAAGTCGAATAAGAAGGAGAAGAGTTCCTTCGATGATATCGATAGAATCCTGGCTTCTTTACCTGAAAATCAGAAAGTAGAAGTTCCTGAGGAAATCAGAGAAGATTATGATAAGTTCGAGCAGGAAGAGATGGAAGATGCTCGAGCAAGTGCAAAAGCAAAGAAGAAAGACAGACATAGATCCAGAAACAACCGGGGTAATCGGAGAAAAGAGCATAAGGAACATCGTGCTGAAAGTTCCATGTTCGCCGATCTGAAGAACCTGGAGCCGGCAGAAGGTCATCCGGTGGAAACATTCCTTCGGGATGTAACCACAGAGATGGGCATCGATCTGGATTTCACCGTGAAAAGCGGAAATGGAATCGTCTATGTAAACATTACCGGTAAGGATACCGGAACCATCATTGGAAAAAGGGGTCAGACCCTGGATGCGATTCAGTATCTTGCCAGCATCGTTGCCAATAAGGAAAGCGATGAATACGTGAGAGTTATTCTGGACGCAGAGAATTACCGTTCCAAGCGGGAGCGTACACTGGTGAATCTGGCAAACAGACTTGCCGGCAAGGTGGAGCGTTCCGGAAGAAGCATTACGCTGGAACCGATGAATCCTTATGAGCGTAAAGTAATCCACTCCACATTGCAGGATCATCCGTATGTGACGACTCGCAGTGAAGGAAAGGAACCGTATCGCCGGGTTATCATCGAGAAAAAGTAAAATGAAGGAATCTCGGTCCATCTCCGGATGACCGGGATTTTTTTTAAAGGAGAGAAAATGGGAGACACAATTGCAGCAATCGCCACGCCGCAAGGTGAAGGCGGAATCGGCATCGTCCGAATCAGCGGAGATGATTCACTGAACATCATGAAAAAAATTCTCCGTCCCTGCCCGGCGGAGGTGAAGCCTCGCTATGCTTATTACGGGAATATCGTGAATCCGGAAAACGAGAATGTCATCGATGAAGCCATCTGCTTGTACATGAAGGCCCCGCATTCTTACACTTGTGAAGATGTGGTGGAAATTCAGGCACACGGCGGCATCGTTTCCATTCGGTTGATTTTGCGGACGGTGTTGGACTGCGGTGCTCGCATGGCGGAGCCGGGCGAATTCACGAAGCTTGCATTTCTCAACGGCCGGATGGATCTCGCCCAGGCGGAGGCGGTCATCGATGTGATAAAAGCAAAGAGCGAAATGCCGTTGCAGATTGCCGAGCGTCAGCTGAAGGGGCGCCTCGGTACGGAGATTTCCGAAATTCGGGAAAGTCTGCGGGATGTGCTGGCTCAGATGGCTGTGAATATTGATTTTCCGGATGAAGATATCGAGCAGGTGGAATCCCAGCGGTTCTGTGAAGATTTGAGCAAAGTGAAGGAAAAGGTGCAAAATCTTCTGGATACATGCGATAACGGTCGAATTGCGAAAGAAGGGATTCGCGTAGCCATTGTTGGAAAGCCGAACGTGGGGAAATCCTCCTTGATGAATGCGCTGCTGGGAGAAAACAGAGCCATTGTAACGAATATTCCCGGAACCACCCGGGATACCATTGAGGAAAGCGCCACCATTCACGGTCTTCCTTTGGTACTGACGGATACTGCGGGAATTCGAGAAACGGATGACGTGATAGAGCAGATGGGAATTCAGAAATCCCACGAAGAGATGGAAGCGGCGGATCTGGTGGTTCTGGTTTTGGACGGAAGCAAAGCGTTGTCTCCGGAGGATGTGAAAATTCTGAATCAAAATAAAGGGCAGCGAGTTCTTGTCGTTCTGAATAAGAACGATCTGGGTGAAGCGGTCTCTCAGGATGAAGTGAAGGATATTATTCCGGAAGCGGAAATTGTTCAGACGTCTCTTCTCCGTTTAAACGGTGCGGATGCGGTAACTCATCGAATTCAAGAGATGTTTCTGGAAGGCATTCAGAATATGCAGGAGAGAAACATCGTTACCAGCGAAAGACATCGGGATGCCTTGAACCGGGGAATGGAATCCATCGTGGATGGAATGAATCTCCTGGAAATGGGGGAATCTATTGAAATCTGTGAGCTTCAAGTTCATAATGCATATGAGGCACTGGGTGAAATTATCGGCGAAACGGCCGGTGATGAGATTTTGGACACGGTGTTCTCCAAATTCTGTCTGGGTAAGTAACAGGAGCGTTAAATGACATCAAAAGAGATTAATAAAGATACCATTCCGGTAATGGGAGAATATGATGTAATCGTGGTAGGTGCCGGACATGCCGGCTGCGAGGCGGGTCTGATTTCCGCGCGCATGGGAATGAACACCTTGCTGCTGTGCATCAACCTGGAATCCGTGGCCATGATGCCTTGCAATCCGTCCATCGGCGGAACGGGAAAGGGACACTTGGTGTGCGAAATCGATGCGTTGGGCGGTGAGATGGGATTGAACATCGACAAAACCTTCCTTCAGAGCAAGATGCTGAATACCTCCAAGGGTCCTGCGGTACACTCCCTTCGGGCACAGGCGGATAAAACAAAGTACCACCTGGAGATGAAGAAGACCATCGAAAAAGAACCGAACCTTCATCTGAAACAGGCGGAGGTCATCGACCTTGTCATCGAGGATGGAAATATTCAGGGTGTCATCACCCGCACCTTCACCCGTTACAATGCGAAAGCGGTGATTCTTTGCACCGGAACATTTCTGGGAGGTAAAATATTTATCGGTGATTCCGCATTCCGGAGCGGCCCGAACGGCTTGGCTGCTTCCACGGATTTGGCGGAAAAACTCTACGAATACGGATTTCCGATGCGGCGGTTCAAAACCGGCACGCCGGCCAGAATGCTGGGAAAGACCCTGCATTACGATCGCATGAAGGAGCAGTCGGGAGATGAAGAAATCGTGCCGTTTTCTTTTATGAATGAAGGTAAGGATATCGGAACGAATCAAATTTCTTGCTGGCTATCCTATACGAACGAGGAGACGCACCGGATAATTCTGGACAATCTGGACAAGTCGGCTATGTATTCCGGCAACATCGTGGGGGTGGGGCCGCGGTACTGCCCGTCCATTGAGGATAAAGTGTCTCGTTTCCGGGATCGGGAGCGGCATCAGCTTTTCGTGGAGCCGGAGGGTTTGGATACCGATGAGATGTACATTCAGGGAATGTCGTCCAGTTTGCCGGAGGATATTCAGCGGGAGTTCTACCATTCCATCCCGGGGCTGGAGGACGGCGAAATCGTTCGGCCGGCCTATGCCATCGAATACGACTGCATCGATCCTCAGAGTTTGAAGCCGTCTTTGGAGAGCAAGGTGGTGAAGAATTTGTTCTGTGCCGGACAGTTTAACGGCAGTTCCGGTTACGAGGAAGCGGCGGCCCAGGGGCTGATGGCCGGAATCAATGCGGTTCGGAAGCTTCAAGAGAAGGAACCGCTGGTGCTTGGCCGGGATCAGGCGTACATCGGCGTGCTGATTGATGATCTGGTGACCAAGGGAACCAATGAGCCGTACCGTATTATGACTTCCCGGGCGGAATACCGTCTGCTACTGCGTCAGGACAATGCGGACCGGCGTCTTACGGCGCTGGGTTATGAATACGGTTCCGTCAGCGAGGAGCGTTATCAGAAATTCTTGAAAAAAAAGGCGAACGTAGATGCGGAGCTTGCACGCATCGAGAAAAAAACAGTTTCGAATAAGATTCAGAATGAATTTCTTTCCAGGCACGGAAGTGCCGAATGCGACCGAGGGCTCTCCTTCGGTGAAATGATGCGCCGCCCGGAAATTCATTATGCGGATACGGCAGAGATTGATGACGAGACCAGACCGGAGCTGACTCGAAACGAGCGATATGAAGTAGAAGTAAGAATTAAGTACGATGGATATATTCAGAAGCAGATTGCTCAGGTAGAAAAGATGAAGAAGCTGGAAAGCAAACGGTTGGATGATTCCATCGATTACAACAGCATTGGCGGTTTGAGATTGGAAGCGCGCCAGAAGCTGACGGAGATTCGTCCGATTAATCTGGGGCAGGCCAGCCGAATTTCCGGCGTGTCTCCGGCGGACATCAATGTTCTTCTGGTATATCTGGAGAAAGAGAACAGAAAGAGGTCGACAAATGAGTAAAGCCTATGAGCGGCTGGAGCAGCAGGTAGGGGAAGAAAAAGCGGAATTGATGATTCACTATATGGATGAGATTTTGCGGATGAACGAGCATATCAACCTTACCGCCGTTCGGGATCCGGAAGAATTTATCGTAAAACATCTGCTGGATTCTCTGGGGTGTGTGGGTTCTCCGGAATGGGAAAAGGCCGGCACGATTGCAGACGTGGGGACCGGTGCCGGATTCCCCGGAGTTCCGTTGGCCGTCATGGCACCGGAGAAAAAGATTTACCTTATCGATTCCCTTCAGAAAAGACTGCGTGTAATTGATGACATTACCCGGTCTCTGGATATTCAGAATACCACGACATTCCATCTTCGTGCCGAAGAGGCGGGACAGAGCAAGGAGCACCGGGAGAGGTACGATCTATGCGTATCTCGAGCGGTTGCTTCCATGAATGTTCTGGTGGAATGGTGCCTGCCCCTTGTTAAAGTAGGGGGGACCTTTGTGGCGTACAAGGGAGAAAAGGCAGAAGAAGAAATAAAGGAGGCGGAAAAAGCAATCCGACTTCTGGGCGGAAAGATTGACCGAATCGAAACGGTGAATCTGGAAGATGAATCTGCGGAGAATCACGCGTTGGTGTATATAAAGAAAGTTAAAAAGACGCCGGCGAAGTTCCCGAGAAAATCCGGAACGGCTCGAAAAGAACCGCTGTAGCAAAGCTGTAGAAAAATGAGGGGTGTGTTTCATGTGAAACATGCTCCCTCTTTTTTTGCACTTTTGCTCGTGAATTGCCGACGTATTTGTTGTTGGATAGAAAAAAATAAAGGATTGATTATTATTAGATAAAAATTAACCCAAATAGGTTGACAAAGAGATGAAGGTGGTATACAATACAGTTAACCTAATTTGGTTGAGGAGGATGGACAATGAAAACAACACTTGGAGCTTTTTTGAGAAAATTGAGACTACAGCGTGGGGAGAAACTCAAAGAAATGGCCGAAAATTTAAATGTTTCCTCAGCATTTTTATCAGCTGTTGAAAATGGTAAGAAGAAAATGCCTGCCTCTTGGTACGAGAAATTAGCAAACTTATACAATCTTTCAGCTAAACAACAAGAGGAATTGGAAAATGCCGTTATTGAATCCGGAGAAACTGTTGAATTAAAAATTAAAGATATTCCTTCAGGTAACCGTGAACTCGCAGTATGCTTTGCCAGACATTTTGACAGTTTAGACGAAGAAGCCAGTAAAGAAATATTCGCTATTTTAAAGAGAAAAGAAGAGGAGAAATAGTTTGGCAGAATACATTGTTGAGCCCAAATCCAGACAAGATATCAGAGATTTAACTTTAATGTTAAGAAAGTTTTTGGGTCTAGAAAATGAAAAGTATTTTCCCATTACGGAACTATTGGATGTTCTTGCTGAAATATTTGATAACTTCAGTTATGAAATCGTAGAGAATAACGAGTTACCTTTTGGAACTCACGCTGACACCAATACTCTTACCGGTCATATCCGCATAAGGGAAAGCGTGTATGAAGGTGCTTGCAATGGAAATGGCAGAGATAGAATGACTATTGCACATGAAATTGGGCACTATTTTACCATTTGCTTTTGCGGATTTAAGTTAGAAAGAAATTTTACCAACAAAAAAATTAAAGCATATCGTGACCCGGAGTGGCAAGCGAAATGCTTTGCCGGAGAACTTTTGGTTCCAGCACATTTAATGAAAGGTTGTTCCGTAGGAGAAATTATTGAAGAATGTGGTGTCTCTTATGATGCTGCCAAAATTCAATATAAAAAGATTAATAGTGAAAGGAGTGATGCCTCTTGAATGTTCTTAATGTTAAAAAAATCAATATAACTTGTTAAGACAAGATATATTGATTTCATCTCCGAATATTGCTATTCGTATCAAAGCAGAAGTATTATAGCAATTTTCGGAGAGATATTCAATAGAAAACGGTAAATTAATATTCTAAACAAGGGGGTTCTATGCCGTTTTCTCACTAATCCCCGGAAAGTTTTATAATATGTCTAGAACTAACTATAGCAGAAAAGGCTGTAAGGATGTCTTTCGTTCATTTCTTGTAAGGAATGCGACTTATGATGGCTCTTTAGAAATGCCTTGTATCAAATCCGTTGATGTAATCCCACACAAGTTAACTGTGTTTTCAAAATCAATACGAAGCAAAGACTTCAATAGTTTCGTACATTTCTTCGAGGATGATGTACAATTTGAGAGAATCTGGAACGCACCAAACAGGTATCTTCCGATTTTAAAGAATTTTGATGGAGTCATTACTCCTGACTTCAGTCTATATCGTGATATGCCTCTTGTTATGCAAGAGTGGAACACTTACAGAAACCGAGCTATCGGATACTGGTTACAGGAGAACGGCATTACCGTTATTCCAAATATCAGATTTTCTGATGAACGTTCGTATGCGTTTTGCTGTGACGGTGTTGCCAAAAATGGAACCATTGCAGTTGGGTCGCATGGATGTGTCAAAGTCAACATTGAGCGAATATACTTTGAAAGAGGTTTAAGAGAAACTGTGAAAAAGTTGGAACCGAAGAGAATTTTAGTCTATGGAGTAGCTCCGGATTGTATATTCAAGGACTACATAAAAGCAGGTATTGAAATCATTCAGTATGACAGTGATTGCTCAAGCTCTCGAAAGGTGGTGAGGGCTTAATGGGTACAGGTTATCACGGCGAATTTGGCAATAGCCACGGTACAAAAGAGCAGGCAAAGATTCCAATAAAATCACTCGGAGATGTCCGTTATAGCAAAAAGAAAACCGAGGGATATTTACTTAATATAAATCATCCAAAAGGTGGATCAAAAGCAAAATTTATGAAAGATGTTTTAGGATATTCTTCAACTGATTCTAAGTTATTTCATAAAAATATCGTAAAATCAATTATAGGAAAAAAACCTGATAAAACTGAAGTAACCCCATTTGGAACAAAGCACACCTATAAAACAAAGTTAATCGGGATAGCAGGTGAATCGGTAAGTGCCAACGTAGTGGTTGTCATACAAAAAGATAATAACAGAAGTACTTACAAAATTGTCACGGTTTACCCGGATAAGAAAGGAAATTAAATTATGAAAGAGTTAGATGTAGTAAAATTGAATAAAGAATTCAAAGGATTAAAAGCCGGAACAGAGGGAACTATTGTACTGGAGTACGATGGCAATTATTTTGAAGTGGAATTTTTTGATGATAACAATGATACAATAGGTGTTTTTACAACTCCGATTGAATTATTGGAAACTGTAAATGAAATGTAATCTTTAACTGTGGACAAGTAAAAATAAAAACCGCCCAGTCTCTCTGAAATGTTGTGTTAAGGGAAAGATTTGGGCGATTTTTAGTTCTTCGTACAATGAACTAGAATCGGCGTTCCATTTTATTTTGCCATTACAAACAGGTTTTTTCAATGCTTTTCAGCTTGTTTCGGTAATAAAAACATCTTCCGGAGAAATGTTCTTCGAAGCTCATAGTTAAACTATTGTTGACTGGTGCAGAATTATTCTTTTGTGAGAATTTCTGAAGAAAAAATTATATATGTTTCACGTGAAACACAATACAACATTTCTTAACTTGTGTCAGCGAAAAGAAAAAATACAATATATTGTTTCACGTGAAACAAAGAAAGAAAAAAGCGTGAAGATTCGGTGATATATGGCAATAGCGGGGGCTTAAAACTGGAAATGAAAGTGCTTTTATTATATAATAAACAGATGATTTTAATTACAGAAGGAAGGAAAATGAATGGGAAAATCATACGCAATCTTTAATCAAAAGGGCGGTGTCGGGAAGACAACAACGAATATCAATCTGGGGGCCTGCCTGGCACGCAAAGGAAAGCGTGTGTTACTGGTGGACATCGATCCCCAGGGAAATACAACCAGCGGCTTGGGGCTGGTGAAGAGAGAGCTTCGCGATACGCTTTATGAGGCGCTGACCATGGAAGAGTACGACGTTCACAAGGCGGTGTACCATACCGAAACGAAGAACCTGGACATCATCCCGGCAAGCGTGGATCTGTCCGGTGCGGAAGTGGAACTGATTCAGATTTTCGGCAGAGAAATTTTACTTCGAAATGTATTGGCGCAAGTGAAAGACGAATACGATTTTATTTTTATCGACTGTCCGCCATCTTTGGGGCTGCTCACCGTAAATGCGTTGGTGGCAGCGGATGGAGTAATCATTCCGATTCAGTGCGAATTCTACGCTTTGGAGGGCGTAAGTCAGCTGATGAAAACCGTGGAATTGGTTCGCCGAGAGATGAACAGAAATCTTCAGATAACCGGGGTCATCCTCAGCATGTTCGATGGTCGGACGAATCTGGGACTGCAGGTAGTGCAGGAGGTAAAAAGATTCTTTGGCAATAAGGTGTTCAAGACCGTAATTCCGAAGAATGTCCGTCTGGCGGAGGCTCCGAGTTACGGACTTTCTATTGTGGATTATGACCCTTCGTCGAAGGGGGCCAAGGCATATAAGAAACTGGCCGATGAATTTGTACAGCGAGAAGGGAGATAATGAATGGCATCAAAGAAAAGAGGACTGGGAAGAGGACTGGATGCACTTTTTGCAGATGCGGCACCGGTATTGGAAGAAGAGAATACCGCGGTTATAGATAAAGTGTTCGAGAAGGAAGAAGAAGCGGATTCGGGAGACCGGGTGCATTACATCGATATCGATGATATTAAACCGAACCCAAATCAACCGAGAAAGAAATTCAATGTGAAGAGACTAGAAGAACTGTCTCAATCCATTCAGGACAATGGCGTAATTCAGCCGCTGGTAGTACAGCGCAAGGGTTCCGGATACGAGCTGGTAGCCGGCGAACGGAGATGGAGAGCGTCCAGACTGGCAGGACTAAAGAAAGTTCCTTGCTTGATTCGGGAGTTTGACGAGAAGCAGAATCTGATTGTAACCATCATCGAGAATATGCAGCGAGAGGATTTGGATCCGATTGAAGAGGCGAACGGACTGCAGCAGATGATTCACAAATTCGGCTTTACACAGGAACAGGTATCCGAATCGCTGGGCAAGAGTAGGGCATATATCGCAAACTCCGTACGTCTTCTGAAACTTCCGGAAGATGTTCAGAAAAAGGTGAGTGAAGGAAAGATTTCCGCGGCTCACGGAAGAACACTTCTGTCGTTAGAAGATCCGAGAAAACAGCGAATGCTGGCGGAGCGAATTGAAAAAGAAGAGCTTTCGGTGCGTACGGTGGAGGAAATCGTAAAAAAACTGAAAGAGGGCGGAAAAAAGGAAACGAAGAAGACGGAAAAGACGAAGTCTACTGAAATAATTACGGTGGAAAACGACCTGAGAGACTTGATCGGTACAAAGGTATCCATCGTTCAGGGTAAGAAAAAGGGAAAAATCGAGCTGGAATACTACAGCATTGATGAATTAAACCGACTGATTGATCTTCTGAGAACAGTTGGAAAATAAATTAAAGAAAAATTAAGGATAGAACAATAGACTGCGAGAATACTATGGAACAGATAAAAGTAACAGAAAATTCAAGCGTAAACGAATACTTAGCGGACATCCCGCTCCCCGCCTGCATACTGGCACCGGATGGATGTATCAAAGCGGCAAACGCACTGATGAAGGATGTATTTGCTTACGAAGGCATTGCGGAGCAGAATTTCTTTGCCTTGACCGGTGTTAAGAGAAAAGCACTTGTAGCCGCTGCTCGGGATGAAGAAGCTGAAGAGATTGAAATCGAACGAAATTCTCAGTCCTTTGTCCTTCGGACGAATAACGACCCGAAGGATGATGAAGATATTTTCGTGTACTTTATCAATGTGACGGAAAGGGATACCCTGAGGGAAGAGAGAAAGCAGGAGCAGGTGTGCATCCTGTACATCAGCATCGACAATTACGATGAGATGATGTCCATCACGACGGAAGACAGCCGGCTGGCAGTTCCGACGGAAGTAGATCGAATCGTTCGGAAATGGGCATCTCAGTATGATGCCTCCATCGATTCCATCGAAGCGGATTCCTACATGATGACCGTGTACCGGAGAGATGCGGATCGAATTATCGAAAGTCGTTTCTCCGTGCTGGACGACGTGAGAAAAATCGATACGAAGGTAGACTTTCCGGTCAGCTTGAGCATCGGCATGGCTTTGGGAATGAAGTCCTTGAAGAGTGCAAAAGAATTGGCAGAGGCCGCACTGGAGTTGGCGCTGGGTCGTGGGGGCGACCAAGCGGTTGTAAAGAATGGGGATCGCACCCACTACTACGGTGGAAAGCTGCAGTCTTTGGAAAAAAACAACAAGGGAAAATCCAGAATTATCGCTCATGCGTTAAAACAGCTGATTCTGGAGAGTTCGAAAATCGTTATCATGGGGCATCGCTGGCCGGATATGGACTGTTTCGGCTCGGCCATCGGCGCATATAAAATTTGCCGGTATTACGAACGGGATGCCTATATCGTGATCGATAATTACAATGAAGCCCTTCAAACCGTATACACCCAGGCGGTGGAAACGGAAAACTACAATATCATAAACAGCGATAAGGCGAAGGAAATTCTGGATGAGAAGACTCTGATCATCGTTGTGGACGCCAATCGCCCGAGCATGGTGGAGTGCAGCGATATTTTGGAGAAAAACCTTCGGGTGGTTGTGGTGGATCACCACCGATTGTCCGATGATTCCATTGCCAATCCGACGCTGGCATACATCGAGTCCTACGCTTCTTCCGCCAGCGAGTTGATGACGGAAATCATTCAGTATACGGCAACCCGCCGAATTGTGAACAAGTTCGAAGCGGAGACGCTGCTGGCCGGAATTACCGTGGACACCAACAGTTTTTCCAGCAAAACCGGCGTGCGGACCTTCGAAGCGGCTGCGTGGCTGCGGCGAGCAGGTGCGGACACATCGGAAGTAAAGCGGTTCTTCCAGAGCGAAGCTACCACCTTCCAGTCCAAAGCGGATGCCATCGCCAATGCGGAGTACTTGGATAACGGTGTGGTAATCGCCACATCCCAGGGCTATTCCACAGAAGCTCAGATTATCAACGCGCAGGTTGCGGATTCGCTGCTTTCCGTAAAGGGGGTGCGTGCTGCAATCGCACTGGGCAAAAACGATATGAACAAGACCGTCATCAGCGCCCGTTCGCTGGGAGATGTGAACGTACAGATGCTGATGGAGCGTTTTGGCGGGGGAGGACATCACACGTCCGCCGGCGCACAGGTGGAGGAAAATCCGGAAGAAGTCATTGAACAGATCAAAGAGATTTTACCGGAATTTACAGATGAGGATAATACAGAGGAGGAATAAGACATGTTAGTAATTCTTAAGAAAAACGTAAAGGGTACCGGAAAGGCCGGAGATATTGTAAAAGTAAGTGACGGTTTTGCCAACAACCGGTTGATTCCGGCAGGTCTGGCAGTTCCGGCAACCAATCAGAACGTAAAGAGTGCGGAGAAGCAGAAGGCCTTCATTGAGAAGAAGAATGCGGAAGAGAAGGCTGCGGCAGAAGCAACGGCAAAGAAGCTGGAATCCAAGACGGTAACCATTAAAACCCGCGTAGGAGATAACGGAAAGCTGTTCGGATCCATCACTTCCATGGACATCGCCGACGCAATTCAGAAGCAGGTTGGAAATAAGATTGACAAGAAAAAAATCGTTCTTTCCAAGCCGATTAAGGAAATTGGCGAGCACACCGTAGAGGTGAAGCTGTATCCGGAAGTATCCGCAACCGTTAAGGTCGTTATTTCCGAAGAATAAGAAATTGCGGAACTGTAATCGCGGAACTGTATATAAAGGATAGAAGAGACGAGAAATGGCAGAAGAAAGGGAGATAACCACCAGTCTGGAACCGCCCCAGGATATAGAGGCGGAAAAAGCCGTCCTGGGATCCATGCTTCAATCGGAAGATGCGGTGATGGACGTGACAGATCGGCTTCGCGCCGAGGATTTCTACCTTCGGGAACATCAGGAAATCTACAAGGCGTTCCAGGATTTGTGTCGAAAAAATGTTAATATCGATTTAAACACCACGTACTCCCAGCTGCGAAGCCGGCACACGGCGGACTTCGTGGGAGGAATGGTGTATCTGAGCCGTCTGTCGGATAACGCAATCGTCCCGGGAAATGCAAAGTACTATGCGGAAACCGTATTGGCAAAGTCCAACATGCGACAGCTGATAAAAGAAGCAGACGAGATGCGGGCGCAGGCATATGACGGGCAGAACTCTGCAGATATTATTTTGGATCATGCAGAGCAGCGAATTTTCGAAATCGCCCACAAAACCCAGAAGAGAAATTACACGGACATCAATGAGGTGCTGGTAGAAAATATCAAGCAGATTCAAGAGTTGGAACGAAATAAGGGACAGCTCCCGGGAATCACTACCGGTTTCACGGATTTGGATAAGTTGCTGGGCGGTCTCCACAAGACGGACCTGATCATTCTGGCAGCCCGTCCGGGTATGGGAAAGACGGCGTTTGCGCTGAACCTGGCCGGAAATGCGGCAGCGGATGGTGCATCCGTCATTATATTTAGCATGGAAATGTCTAAGGAACAGCTGGGCGAGCGTATGTTCGCAACAGCCGCTTCTGTAGAGATGGAGCACCTGAAGAGAGGAAACCTGACCCAGGACGAATGGATGAGCCTCAGCGAAGCTCAGGACAGCTTCGAAAATTGTAAGATCGTTATCGACGATACCTCAGATATTTCGGTATTGGAAATTAAGAATAAATGCCGCCGACGGAAGGCGGAAGCGGGACTGGACCTGATTGTCATCGACTACCTGCAGCTTATGAGCCAGCAGGGATTCAAGTCCGGCGACCGTGTGAACGAAATCAGTGCAATCACCCGTCAGATTAAGATTCTGGCGAAGGAACTGGATTGCGCGGTGATTCTGCTGTCTCAGTTATCTCGAGACATTGAAAAAAGACCGAATCACAAACCGCAGCTTTCCGACTTGAGAGAATCCGGATCCATCGAGCAGGATGCGGATATCGTCATTTTCCTAAAGCGTGAGGATTACTATGCGGAGGACGACGATGAAGTGGATCTGAGCCGGCAGAGCAATACCTGCGAAGTTCACGTGGCAAAACACAGAAGCGGATCCACGGGCGTCGTGGAGCTGGCATGGATTGGAAAGTATACCAAGTTCGGAAATTTAGAAAGAAGCATACTGTAGGATTACAATATCAACACATAACAGGAGTACAATGGCGAAGATAAGATTCAAAAAAATTAACACTCGAAATCCGCTGCTGTTCAGCACCAGCGTGGAGAACTTGTTCATCAGCGAACTGCTTCCGGCAGCTCCGGGAGAATACGTGAAGGTATACCTCTTTGGACTGATGAATGCGGGCTTTGGCGGTGCGGAAGATATAAAAGTAACTTCCAACGTGCTGAATATGCCGGTGGAGGATATCGAAAAGGCGTGGGCGTACTGGGAAGATAAAGGCGCAGTGCAGCAGGTATACGACCCGGAAACCCGGTCCTATCGAATTGATTTTATCAGCCAAATTGAAGAGATATTCGGAACGCCGATGGAAGAGGCGAAGCCGGCAAAGACGGCATCGGTATCTCCGGAAGCAGCGCCACAGGACGCACCGGAAGCATCGGTCAGCAAGACGCCGGAACAACTCATGGCGGAAGAGGTAGCGCGGCTGGAAGACCTGGAAATCCGGGCATTGTACACCAATCTGGAGGAGGCGAAAGGAACGCCGATTTCCACGCAGGAAGCGAACAAAATCCGGGATACCATCAATATTTACGGGGTGACACCGGATGTCTATTCCTATGCGATTCAATACTGCAGCGAGCTGGATAAGTACAGCGTGGACTATATTTCTAAGGTGGCAATCCGCTGGACGGAAGAGGGATGTCACGATATCGCTCAAGTAAAGGCTCTGCTGGACAGCGAGAGTAAAAGAACTTCCGAATACCACCGAATTTTCCGAGAGGTAGGCTTCAAGCGAACCCCGAGTCCGGCCGATCGGGAGATGATGGATACCTGGCTGGATAGCTGGGGCTTTAAGATGAGCGAAATTCTGGATGCTTGTCGGACCACTGCAGGAATGCGGGAACCATCCCTGCGCTATGTGAATCGCGTTTTGGAAAACAAGATGAAGGAAGCGGGGGGAATCGACACAAAGAAATCCTCAAGGGCTTCCGCAAACAACAGCGAAAAAGGGGACAGCTATCAGAAGACGGTCAGTCGGAGAGTCCTGGGCGCCTATTACGATTATATTCGAAACCAATCCGAGCTGGAGTATCAGGAGCATCTGGATGAAGCCCGGAAAATTCCGCAGATGGCCGATATTTTGAAACTGGAAAGCGAGCTGAATAAGGCCATGATGACCTTTGAGTTCGGATCAAATATAAAAGAAAAGAAAAAGATTCAGATGGAGAAACGGAATAAACTGGAAAAGAAGAAGCGGGAATTGCTTCTTCAAAGCGGATATCCGGAAGACTATCTGGAGAAGAAGTATCGGTGCGAGAAGTGCAGGGATACCGGGATTACCGATGACGGACAGTTTTGCTCCTGCAAGAGACAGCGGATTGAAGAGGCATATGAATGGAATTTGAAAAAAAACCGATAGACAACATGAATGAGAATAACCGAATGCCGGAAACGGTGAATCCGGAGGAGAATATGGAGGAAGAAAAATCCTCAAAGGAAAAGAAGAAAGAAGAAAAGAACGCGAAGAGAGAAGTGGCTGCCAGAAAAAAGGCGGAAGCGAAAGCGAAGAAAGCGAAGAAAGCGGCGGAAGCGGAGGCAAAGGCTGCGGAGAAGAGAAAGAAAAAGGCGGCAAAGAAAGCAGCAAAAGAAGGAAAAATCACTCTGGGAAAAATCATCGTGGATGAAGCCGCGGATGTGATTTCCACCCATGACCGCATTCAGGCTTCCGTGGATCGTTTTTTTGCTGCCATGAAGTACAGCTTGGTTTATGAGATGAATGACGCCCGGATCCGCTATAAACACAACGCGACCGGAATGCTTACCGCATTCTTCGGCACTATCGTCATCATTTGCTTTATGCTTCTTGTTTTTGACCATGAAACATCCTATCAATATTCCTATAACGGAAGAATTCTTGGATACGTCGATGACCAGGAGCAGGTGTACAATATTTTGAATATCGCCGGGGAGAAACTGTCCAAGGTAAACGATGCAAAGATTCGTTTCAAGGTGGGACAGAATATTACCTTTAAGAAGGTGTCCAGCTCCAAGAAGGATATCGATACCGCCGACCAGGCGCTGAACAAGCTCACCTATATGACGGAAATTGACGTGGTGGGTTATGGAATCTATGAAAAAGACCGCCTGCTGGCTGTGGTGGAATCCAAGAGCGTTGCCGACAAGGTGCTGGATGACGTGGTAAATTACTACCGGACGCCGGATAAAGGAATGCAGCTTCAGAAAATCGGATTTAAGCATCACGTAGAGGTGAAGCCGGTGAACGTCATGCTCACCAGCGTGATGACTCGAAATGAAGCGGAGGACATTCTGGAAAACGGCGGAAAGATGTCCTTGCAGCATATCGTGATGGAAGACGAGGATACCGCGAAGCTGCAGGAAATCTACAGTGCAGACAGTCAAGAAATTCGGGTCATCGGTCAGAGCGATTCCAACCGAGAAGAGGAAGAAGCGGACACGACGGAAAAGGGTGATAAGAACGTCAGCAAGGGAAAAAAAATAGATGTGGCCACCGCACTGTCTGCCGTTACGGCCACTATTCGAACACCGGAATCGGGAGATAAAATCGAAATCGACCGAAAGGTGGAACCGATTACCGTAGAGATGACGGAAGACGGCACCATGTCAGAGGTCATCAAATACAAGACCATCGAAAAGAAGACGAAAGAAATGTACCGGGGAGACCGAGAAGTCACTCAGAAGGGTGTGAACGGAAGACAGATTATCACCGGTACCGTGGTATATCAGAACGGTAAGGAAGTAAAGAGAGATATTCGAGATAAGGAAGTACTCAAGAAATCCGTAGACAGGGTGGTTCTGGTGGGTACCAACGACAAGCCGAAGTGGTATCCGACCGGGCATTATATTATTCCGGTGAAGAATGAGGTCATTACTTCCTACTTCGGATCCAGGTGGGGAAGAATCCACGGCGGACTGGACTTCGGTATGCCGATCGGAACGCCAATCTACGCTTCCGATGGAGGAACCGTCACCCGGGCAAGCTACTTTGCGGGCTACGGATTGTGCGTAGAGGTGACTCACAATAATGGCACCTTCACCCGATACGGACACTGCAGTGCCGTGAAGTGTAAAGTGGGCGATAAGGTTGCCCAAGGTCAGAAGATTGCACTGGTAGGAAATACCGGAAACAGTACCGGACCGCACCTGCACTTCGAGATCCATCCACACGGCGGTGGATACGTGGATCCATACCCGTATCTGTACGGCAGCAATAAGGGAAATCAGCTGAATAACGAGTAGAGAGGTGTTTTCTGAATGGAAAGAAACCCATACGAGGAGTTCCTCGACCCTTCCGTGGAAGAATTGAATCGGACGCGAAAGGATCGGGTGGCTGCCCGAAAGAAACAGAAGAAAGCGCAGAAGCGGGCCAATCGTCGTAAAGCGATGGCCTCCGGAAAGAAGCGGCGACGGAAACCGAACAAAGTGGTTTTGGTTCTGGTGATTGTTATTGCAATCGGCCTGTTTGCTTCTGTACGGAACATCACTAGGCTTCAGTCCGAGAATAAGCGATTAAAGGAACAGAACTTGAAGCTTTCGGAAAAGCGGGATGACTTAAAAAAAGAATTGAAAAATGTGAATAGCCGGGAATATATTGAGAAGAGAGCCCGGGAACAGCTTCGGCTGGTGAATCCCGGTGAGATTATTTTTACCTTCCCGGATGAAGATAAGGAATAGAATGAAGAAGATAGCGATAGACGAAGCCATAGTAGTAGAAGGAAGAGACGATGAGATTGCTCTGCTGAAAGCAGTGGATGCATTGATTATAAAAACCCATGGGTTCGGGATTCGGCAAGAAACCTGGACGCTGATGGAGAAGGCGTATCGGGAGAAGGGGATTATCGTATTTACGGATCCGGATTTCTCCGGCGAGGAGATTCGGCGGAAGATTACCGCCCGTTTTCCGGAAGCGAAGCAGGCTTATCTGCCACTGGAGGAAGCAACTCGAGACGGTGACATCGGGGTGGAAAACGCCTCCCCGGAAGCCATCATCCGGGCCCTGCTGAAGGTGCATTCCGGAACGGCGAAGGGACCCGCGGATCCGATTACCATGGAGGAATTGGAGCAGCTGGGTTTATCGGGTTGTGAAGGTTCCGCCGCTCGCCGGGAGAAGGCGGCAGCGGTTCTCGGAATCGGCTATGGAAACAGCAAGACATTTCTGAAGAAGGTCAATGCTTTCGGTATTGACCGAGCTGCGCTGTTGGAAGCGCTGAATAAAGAGGGCAGAGTTGAGTAAGAGTAAGAAGAAAAGTACAGGATTTCATCATTCCAAGAAGCTGGGACAGAATTTTCTGACGGACCACGGAGTGGTAGAGGACATCGCCATTGGAAGTCTGGCAGATGAGGATACCCTGGTTATCGAAATCGGACCGGGCCAAGGCGTGCTGACCGACGAATTGATGAATTATGCCGGCGCGCTGATTGCAGTAGAACTGGATGACCGATTGATTCCGTATTTGAGAACCCGATTTGCATTGAACGACCGGGTGGAAATCGTTCACGGGGACATTCTGGAAATCGACCTGGAGGAACTGGTTCGGAGCGGAAAGGAGAAGTTCAATGTCTCCAAGGTACAGGTGGTGGGAAACCTGCCGTACTACATTACCACTCCGATTATCATGAAGCTGCTGGAATCCGGAATTTCATTTGAGAACATCACCATCATGATGCAGAAGGAAGTGGCGGATCGATTGATTGCAGAACCGGGAACCAAGAACACCGGTGCCATCACCTATGGCGTTCAATATCGGTGTACCGTAGATAAAATTTGTGACGCCGATCGGAACTGTTTCGACCCGGCACCGAAAGTGGATTCCGCCGTTCTGCGCTTGAACTTTCGGAAGGAACCGCCGGTCACTCCGGTCAGCGAAAAATTCTTTTTTCAGTGCATCAAAGCAGGTTTCATGATGCGCCGAAAAACACTGTTAAATTCTTTGGCGGCATTGAATTCGTTGGATGCATCCTATCATTTTGGGAAGGACGAAATTCAGCAGGCACTGAAGGAATGCGGAATTGATTCAAAGCGCCGGGCGGAGAGTCTGACCATGGAGGAATTTTCCGAATTATCCGATGCAATTTGGAGGCAGAGATAGTTGATTAAGAAAAAATTGTTCAAGAAAAATCGTAAAGAAAAAAAGAATCCGGGAAAGATTCTTTCCAAGCTGATTTCGGTGAAGGAAAAGATTCAGAAAAAGTTCCGGGAGAAATTTCCGAAGAAAAAGCCGAGATTCCACGATGCGGATCTCCATGAGAAGCGCTACATCCTTCGGTTGGCGGCGATGTCCTTTCTGATGTACCTGTACATCGAGACTTTCGCCAGAGCCACCGACGGAATTTTCAACGGCGTGATGATGCTTTGGAAGCAGCCAGTGGTGTTCCTGTACAACTGGTTGATTATTTTTGCCACGCTGACGCTGACGCTTCTGTTCCGGAAGCGTGGGTTCGTCACGCTCCTCATCATGATTGTATGGGGCACCTTGGGAACAGTGAACGGATGCATTCTGATTAAACGAATGACTCCTTTTACCCTGTACGACTTGCAGAATCTGGGCGATGGACTGACACTGCTCACTACCTACTATTCGAAATTGCAGATTGTTCTCGGTGCCGCGGCGCTGATCATCGGCGGCGCTATTATCGTATTGTATTACATCAGCAGCTACCGGTGGGACAATGTGAACTACAAAAGAAGTTTCGCAGTGGTTCTGATTTCCGTGGCCGCTGCGATGGGAAGTACCGTTGGCCTAATCCGGCTGGGCACGCTGTCCACCTTCTTCGGTAACTTGAACTATGCGTACACTGACTACGGATTCCCGTATTGCTTTATCAACACGTCCATCAACAAAGGCATTTCCAAGCCGGCGGATTATTCCAAGAGTTCCATTCAGAAGATTTTGAAAAAGACGAAGAACGGAACGGATACCACGCCGACGAAGAAGGAGACGGATAACACCAAGCCGAACATCATCGTGCTTCAGATGGAGTCCTTCGCCTATGCCCAGGATTTCCACAATATTAAGGTGTCCAACGATCCGACACCGAATTTCACAAAATTAATGAAAGACTACACTTCCGGTTGGTTTGAAGTGCCGGCTTGCGGTGCAGGTACCGCAAATACGGAGTTCGAGGTGCTGACGGGAATCAGTGCGAAGTTCTTTGGTCCGGGAGAGTATCCGTACAAGGGAAAGCTTCGAGAGAAAACCCTGGAAAGCATGGCCTACGTGTTGAAGAACAGTGGATACTCCACTTATGCGATGCACGATCATCGGGCGCTGTTCTACAACCGAAACGAAGTATATGCGAACCTGGGTTTTGACAGCTTTACCTCGGCGGAATACATGAACAATATCGAGCTGACGCCGACCGGATGGGCACAGGATAAAACCATGACCGGTGACATCATGGACATCCTGACCAATACGAAAAATCCTTCTTTTATGCACATCATTTCCGTGCAGGGACACGGCAGTTACCCGACGGAGCAGGTATTTAAGGATCCCTATACCACGGTAACGGCGGACAACGAAGAAACCAAATGGAAGTACGAATATTACGTAAACGAAACGCATCAGATGGATACTTTTATCGGAGATCTTCTGAGCAAAATCCGGAAAAGCGGCGAACCGACCATCGTACTGATCTACGGCGACCACATTCCGGCACTGGATGTGAAGAGCGCGGATTATGCAGACGGCAACCTGTACCAGACCCGGTATGTAATCTGGGATAACATCGGTCTGTCGGAGAATGATCGAAAGCTCTACTCGTACCAGGCCGGGGCCCAGCTCCTTAAAGATGCGGGTCTGTCTCACCGTGGTGTGCTCTTCGATTATCAGCAGAGCAATTCTCAGAAGTCGTCCAGCTATCTGAGCGATCAGAAAACGCTGGCGTACGACATGCTGTATGGAAAGGATTACGTCTTCGGCGGGAAGAATCCGTACAAGCAGACCAAGATGCGCATGGGATACAAGGATATCGAGATCGATAAGATTGTAAAAATCGGCGACGATTATTACATCAAAGGAAAGAACTTCACGGAGCGAAGCAAGATCAGCATGGATGGCGAGACGTTGAGCACCATCTATTTGAGCTCGACCTTGCTGGGTCTTCAGGAGAAGATCGATCCGGAAGATGTGGATAAGCTGGAAGTGAGCCAGACAGACAAGAAGGACGACACCATTCTGTCCACCATCACCTCCCAGGAAGAGTTATAGTTTTTAATAAAAGGATTATCATGAAAGAAAACAATACGGAAGAAAAAGAAATTATGCAGAAGACATCCGCAGAGAAAAGCGAAAGTCATGATGCGGGAGAGAAAACCTACAGTCCGGAAGAACGGCCGGAGATGGAGGGAATTCTGGAAATTGCAGAAGGAGGCTTCGGCTTCCTTCGGTTCAACAATTTCCTGTCCTCGGAAAAGGACATCTACGTGTCTCCTACCCAAATTCGGCGTTTCGGCCTTCGGACCGGAGATAAGATTCGGGGAATTACCCGCCTGCCGAACGAAGGGGAGAGAAACGGCGCCCTGCTGTACGTGCTGACGGTAAACGGAAATCGTCCGGTGAACACCAGACGGCGTCCGCACTTCGATCAGCTGACACCGATATTCCCGAACGAGCGGATTTCGCTTGAGGATTCCAGTATTGAGATTTCCACCCGGATTATCGATCTGGTGGCACCGATCGGAAAAGGGCAGAGAGCACTGATTGTAGCCCAGCCAAAGGCGGGAAAAACCGTGCTCCTGAAGAAGATTGCCCAGACCATCGAAAAGAAATATCCGAAGTTGGAGCAAATTGTGCTTCTGGTGGATGAACGACCGGAGGAAGTAACGGATATGAAGGAATCTCTGGAGCGTTCCGAGGTTATCTATTCCACCTTCGACGAGCTGCCGGCCCATCACATCAAGGTGGCGGAGATGGTCATCCAGAGAGCGAAACGCTTGGCGGAGGAAGGTCAGGATGTGGTGATTCTGTTGGACAGCATCACTCGGTTGGCAAG
The DNA here is from genome assembly GCF_029224645.1 of Mogibacterium kristiansenii. Taxonomy (NCBI): domain Bacteria; kingdom Bacillati; phylum Bacillota; class Clostridia; order Peptostreptococcales; family Anaerovoracaceae; genus Mogibacterium; species Mogibacterium kristiansenii. Next base: position 36,030 of record NZ_JAQXUZ010000020.1, on the reverse strand, counting down.
AGCTTATAACATGGAAGTACCGTCCTCCGGAAGGACACTTTCCGGAGGACTGGATCCGGGAGCGCTGCATCCGCCGAAGAAATTTTTCGGTGCGGCTCGAAACATCAAAGAGGGCGGAAGCATCACCATCCTAGCGACCGCACTGGTGGAAACGGGAAGCCGAATGGACGATGTTATCTACGAGGAGTTCAAGGGCACCGGCAACATGGAACTTCACCTGGATCGAAAGCTGAGTGAACGAAGAATTTTCCCGGCCATCGACCTGTATAAATCCGGAACACGGCGAGAGGATCTGCTGCTGACACCGGAAGAATTCACCGCCATGTATATGATTCGCCGAGAGATGTCCAACGGCAGTGTGGCGGAGATTACGGAAGATATCATCGACGATATGACCCACACGAAGAACAATCACGACTTTGTGGAGCTGATTACCCGTAAACTGTACCGCTAAATTTTTCAAGAAAACGGAAAGAGAAGCATAACAATTGGACTACAAGAAGATATTCATTAAAGAAGCCTGCCCCACATCCATCGGAGGGCAGGCGATTATGGAAGGCGTTATGATGCGGGGGGCAGATCGCACGGCGATTGCCATGCGGCTTCCCGGAGATGAAATCTATCTGCGGACAAGGAAGCTGAAACCGGCGGGAAAGCTTCGGAAAATTCCGATTCTCCGAGGCATAATTTCCTTCGCGGATTCCCTGTTTACGGGAATGGGTACCCTGATGGAATCGGCGGATATTCTGGAAGAGAACTTCCCGGAAGAGGATTGGGGAGAACCTTCGGCGCTGGAACAGAAGATCAACAGCCGATTCGGCGAGAAGGCGGCATGGAATGCGATGCTGTTCCTTTCGGTGCTTTTTGCGCTGGTACTCTCCATCGGCATTTTCGTCATCTTTCCCACCATTGCCATTAACTGGCTGGGGAAGTGGATTTCCAACAGCATAGTGCTGAACCTGTGCGAGGGAATTTTCCGAATCGTATTGTTCGTTCTGTACATCTATTTAATATCGCGGATGAAGGACATCCAGACCTTGTTTCAATACCACGGGGCGGAACACAAAACCATCCACTGCTTCGAGAACGGCCTGGAACTGACGCCGGCCAACGCTCAGAAGTTCTACACACTGCATCCTCGCTGCGGAACCAGTTTTCTGATTTTCGTCATGATTATCAGTCTGCTGTTGTTCTCGTTCTTGGGGTGGCCCAATGTGTGGATGCGCGTCACGTCCCGAATACTGTTGATTCCGGTCATTGCGGGACTGAGCTACGAGGTGTTGCGACTGGCGGGAAAGAACGACAACGTTATAGTTCGGGTACTGAGCTACCCGGGTTTGATGATGCAGAAGCTCACCACGAAGGATCCGACGGACCACCAGCTGGAAATCGCTATCGTTGCGCTTAAGGCGGTATTGGTGGATTCCGATGCGCCGGTAATCGACGGTGTGGTGGATACGGATGCCAAACTGATTGTGAAGGAAAACGAGGAACCGGAAGAATCGAACGGGTCAGATGAGCCGGAAACGGCGGCCGAGACGGATGCTGATTTTATGGAAAGTAAAACTGTTTCCTCCGAAACCGACGAAATTCCGAAAAAAGAAGAAGACAACGAGACCTACGTTCCCGGAATCCGGTATGATTCGAACGACGCCACGCTGGGGAACCTGCTGCACTGGGGCAAGAGCTGTCTCTCTATGGTGGAGAACGGGGCCGACGAGGCGCAGGAGATTTTGCAGTACATTCTGGGATATACCCGGACGGATCTGATTCTGCGGAAGAAAGAGGTGCTGCGAGAGGATGACCGGAAGGAGTACGAGCGGCGCATCGAGATGCGGCTCAGCGGAACCCCGCTGCAGTATATCACCGGCGTGCAGGAATTTATGGGGCTGATGTTCCGTGTGAATCCGAATGTACTGATTCCGAGACTGGATACCGAGGTGCTGGTGGATCAGGCTATCGGAATTCTGAAGGCGAAGGAATGGGAGAATCCTTTTATTCTGGATATGTGCACCGGAAGCGGTGCCATCGGCGTGACCATGGCTCACGAATTTCCGGATGCGGAAGTGACGATGACGGATGTGAGCCCGAAGGCGCTGAGTACGGCAATGGGAAATGCGCAGATTAACGACGTGTTCTCTCGGTGTATTTTCCTGCAGGGAGATATGTTTGAAGCGATTCCGGAGCAGAAGCGCTTCGATATGATTCTCAGCAATCCGCCGTACATTGAAAGCGATGTCATCGAGACTTTGTCCACGGAAGTGAAGGATCACGAACCGAGACTGGCGCTGGACGGCGGAGCGGACGGATTAACGTTCTACCGCATCCTGGCGGAAAATGCGGAGAAGCATCTGGCGGACGGTGGATACCTGATGATGGAAATCGGCTGCGATCAGGGCGAGGCGGTTCGTCAATTATTGGAAGAAAATGAAAATTACAGCGCGGCAGTGGTGCTGCAGGATTTGAATCATTTGGATCGAATTGTAATAGCGGAAAGGAAGGGACGAGAATGAATCTAGCAGTTATCTTTGGGGGAAAATCCGATGAGCATGAAGTGTCCAGAAACTCGGCGGTCAATGTGCTGACCGCTTTGGAGGAGAACGGCCACGATGTACTTGTGGTGGGAATTACCAAGGCGGGACGCTGGTATGCAACCAAGGCCTCCCATAAAGAAATCGCTAATGGGGACTGGGAAAAAAGAGCAGATAACCGTCAGGCGGTCATTCCGGCGGACCCGGTAGCCCATGGTTTCCTGATTTTCGACGAGGCCGATCACGCAGAGCTCCATCGAATCGACTGTATCATCCCGGTGCTTCACGGAGACCACGGCGAGGACGGAGATATTCAGGGCTTGTTCGAACTGGCGGAGATTCCGTACTGCGGACCGGGAGTTCGCGCTTCGGCCAATGCCATGGATAAATCCGTGACCAAGAAGCTGGCGGCGGTGACCGGTGTAGATATGGCCAAGTATTGTGTTCTTAAGAAATACGAATACGACAAAAACCCGGAGGAACAGATTGCTCGGGCTCTGGCGGTGGATGACGGAAACTTCCCGCTTTTCGTGAAACCTTCTTCTGCCGGATCTTCTGTGGGTGCCCACAAGGTGAAGAAGGCGGAAGACCTTCGTCCGGCCATCGAAGATGCGTTCCTCTATGACGACAAGGTTCTGGTGGAAGAAATGATTGCCGGCCGAGAAATCGAGGTGGCCCTTTTGGGGAATGAGGAACCGCAGGCTTCCTGCGTGGGAGAGATCCTGTCCGCCGACGAATTCTACGATTACGATGCGAAATACAACAATCCGGAATCCCGGACACGGGTCATCGATGACCTTCCGGAGGAAACCCTGAATCAGGTTCGAAACTATGCGGTGGAAATTTTCAAAGCTTTGGACTGCAGAGGGCTGTCCCGCTGCGATTTCTTCTACAGCACCGACGGAAGAATCGTGTTCAACGAGATCAACACCCTTCCGGGGTTCACCAATATCAGCATGTATCCGCAGCTCTGGGCAGCCATGGGCAAACCGGCACCGCAGCTGCTGGAGGAATTGATTCAGCTGGCTTTGGAAGAACATCAGTGGAACTAATAAAAAAAGAGCACGCAAACCCGCAGTTGTCCGACGCGGCGCTGCGTGCTTTTACATAGGTATATTATTTGCATGGAATAGAGTGGGGGATGGAAGATGGGAATAAATAGAAGATTTGTGGATTTGCACATGCATTCCACGGCTTCCGACGGAACGACGCCGCCGGAAAAGCTGATTGAGGTTGCCAGGGCGGAAACGGTCCTGGCCCTGGCAGAGGGGTGGATTTCGGAAGAACCACAAGAATACATTATGGCCCTGACGGATCACGACACGCTGGCGGGTATTCCGGCATTAGAAAAGGCAGCACGGCTATTCGAAAACGTCCGAATTATTCCCGGTGTGGAGATTTCATCGGATTACCAAGGACATGAGATTCACATCCTGGGCTACAATGTGGATTCGGAGAACAGCGACTTACAGTCGGGACTGGAATATTACCGAGGCGAGCGGCAGCGCCGGAACCGGCGAATTCTGGGAAAATTCCGAGACATGGGAATTTCAATCCCGGAAGAGGAACTGAGCACGCGGGAAAACGAGGCGGTGGGCAGGCCTCACATTGCTCGGTGGTTGGTTCGGCACCGGTATGCCAAATCCATCCGGGATGCTTTCGACCGTTTTCTGAATCCGGGAGAACCCTGCTACGTCAATCGGGAAAAGGCTCCGGCGAAGGAGTGCATACAGTTGATTCGGAATGCCGGCGGCATTCCGGTGCTGGCCCACCCGGTGCGGTATCGTTTCCTGAACCATACGGAATTGGAGAAAATGATTCGCCGGTTCGCAGAGGATGGCCTGCAGGGGGTAGAGACTTACTACACGGAAAATCGACCGGCGGATACTCGGTACCTGGAAGCGCTGTCTGAAAAGTACCGTTTGATTCGCACCGGCGGTTCGGATTACCACGGCAAGAATAAGCCGAATCACCATATGGGCTATGGCCATGGAAACCTGGGGGAGACCATGGATCGGATTCAGGTCAACTTGTTGAAATCTCCATCATTTGAGGATAAAATGATGGAGATAAAGCTGAAATGAAGGAGATTCCTATGAGAGATTTTGATTATATTGCAAGTCCTGCGAAGTTGCTGACACCTGAAATTGTTCAGATGATTAGCAGCATTCATGAACATAAAGGCAAACAGGAATTATTTCTCGAAGCCAATGTAGATGAACTGAAAACGCTCTTAGAGGTTGCGTTGATTCAGAGTACGGGAGCATCTAACCGAATCGAAGGTATTTTTACAAGTGATAAGCGTTTGGAAGAATTGGTAAGCCAAAAGACAGAACCTCGCAACCGATCCGAGCAGGAAATTGCCGGTTATCGTGAAGTGCTTTCCACAATTCACGAAGGCTATGAATATATCAATCCAAGACCGAATATTATTTTGCAGTTACATCGAGATTTGTACTCCTATTCACAGGGGACTGCCGGTGGAAGTTATAAGAACTCCGATAATATAATTGCAGAAACAGATGCCGATGGCCATCAGAAAGTACGTTTTATTCCGGTTCCCGCATTTCAGACTGCTGAAGCGATGGAAGAACTTTGCAATCGCTTCCTTAAAGCGTGGGAAGCTGACCGCATTGATAAACTGGTCCTGATTCCCATGTTTATTCTGGACTTTTTGTGCATCCATCCTTTCAATGACGGAAATGGTAGAATGAGCCGGCTGCTCACTTTGCTGCTTTTCTACAAGGCGGGATACATCGTTGGGAAATATGTCAGTATGGAAATGCTGATTGAAAAGACTAAAGAAACATATTATGAAGCCCTTCAAGCAAGTTCTAACGGCTGGCATGAGGGTGAAAACAACTATGAGCCTTTTGTTAAGTACTATCTGGGCATCATGCTGAAAGCATACAATGAATTTGAAAGCCGTGTAGAGCATTTAAAGAATCGCAGTATTTCTAAGCCTGATAGAATTAAAGCAGTTATTGATAACAAGGTTGGCAAGATTACAAAGAAAGAAATCATGGAGCTTTGTCCTGATATAAGCAAAGTTACCGTGGAAAGGACTTTGACTAACCTGGTTAAGAGTGGTTATATCGCAAAAGTTGGTGCAGGTCCATCTACCGGCTATGTCCGCATTTAATAAAATATCTCCATCATTTATGAATAAAATGATGGAGATATTTTTATATTGATGGAGATTCAGAAACAGAAAAAGTGAAGAATCCCAAATTCCGGTTACAGCTCCACCATCCGCTTCTTCAGCACCGGATGCATCTTATACGGAGCCAGCTCCTTCATGGGTTCGATGACAAAGGAGCGGTTGTGCATGTCCACGTGGGGGATGCACAGATCGTCGTCGGACATCACCAGGTCATCGTAGAAGATGATGTCCAGATCCAGAGTTCTCGGGCCCCAATGAATGATTCGCTCCCGACCGGCTTCCGCCTCGATGCGGTGAAGCTCATCCAGAAGTTCGTGTGGGGTGAGCAGGGTGGTGATTCGAGCGGCGCCGTTCAAGAAGGACGGCTGGTCCGTTACGCCGTACGGTTCCGTCTCGATCAAGGTAGAAACCGCTTCCACCTGAATGCCGTCCGTGGCATCCATTTTGGTCACCGCCTCTTCAATCAGCGCCCGGGAGTCGCCCAGGTTGGAACCCAGCGCGACGAACACCTCGTGGCGTCTGCGTTCGCAGCTCACCGCAACGGTGCGGAGGGGCAGGCCCACCGGCGCCCAGGGTTTGCTGATTTCAATCCACACGCCGCGGATGCGTTCATCCATTTCCAGCACGGCTTCGGCAACTTGCTCGGCGCAGGCTTCAATCAGGTTAAAAGTATTCTCGGTCATGACCTGCTTAATCCGCTGGGAGACTTCCGCGTAGTTGACGGAATCCTCGATGCGGTCGGAAAGACCGGCCGGCCGGATGTCCACCTCCATCTCGCAGGAAACAAGGAACTTCTGTCCCAGCACGTTCTCCTCTGGGAGCACCCCGTGATTTGCGAAAATTTCCAGTCCTTCAATTCGAATAGTATCTTGTCTGTGCATTTTATTTTACCCCGTTAATCGCTTCCATCATCTTGATGGCTCTTACATTCTTTTCCACATCGTGTACCCGGACGAAACCGCAGTGAGTCTGTGTGGCGAGAACCGTGGTCACCAGCGTTCCTTCCTCCCGCTGATCCTTCGGCAGATCCAGCGTCAGACCGATGACGGATTTTCTGGAGGTGCCCAGCAGGATCGGATACTCCAGCCGGGTGAACTCATCCAGATGCTTCAGGATGGTGAGGTTCTCTTCATAGCTCTTTGCAAAACCCACGCCCGGATCCAGGATGATGGCATCCTTCCGAACGCCGGCCTGCAGTGCAATCTGAGCACTCTTGGTCAGGTCGCCGATCACATCCGAAACCAGATTCTCGTATACCGGAATCTCTCGGTTGTGGGAGAGGCAGCAAGCCGCATCGTATTTCGCGGTCACCGCAGCAATCTTTTCGTCGTACAGGAAACCCCAGATATCGTTTACCAGGTCGGCACCGGCGGAAAGAGCCGCATCTGCCACGGTGCTTTTGTAGGTATCGATAGAAATCGGAAGGTCAATTTCCTTTTTCAGAGCCTCAATCACCGGAATCACTCGTTCGATTTCCTCTTCATCGCTAATCTGAGTGTATCCCGGTCGGGTGGACTCGCCGCCTACGTCGATGATGGCGGCACCTTCCTCTTTCATTTTTTCCGCATGGGCGAGGGCCCTGTCCAAATTGTTCCAGCAGCCGCCGTCGGAGAAGGAATCCGGTGTCACGTTGAGGATTCCCATCACATAAGTTCTGTTCGTAAGATCAAATTCTTTGTTGCCGATAATCATTTTTCTATCCCTTCGTTCTTAACTTTCCATTTGCACGTATCTGCGGCCTTGCATCGAAAACACATTCGGGAGGCTTTGTCCGAACGATGGAGCAGGGCAGCCAGTCCCGAGCCCCCTTCTTCTCCGTGTCCCCGAATGGCCTCCTGAATCATCTGAATTTCCGATTCCGCATATCCGCAGTCTCGAAGAATTCCTTCCGCAATCACCGCACCGGCCTCATCGTGGGATCCGGCGTCTCGATACTCGGCGGCTCTTCCGATATCGTGGAGGAGCGCGGCGGCATAGAGGATGTTTTTGTCATAATCCAGTCCGTCTTCCAACACCTGAATGTAGGAAATCCGCGCTACATCCAGCAGGTGCTCTAGCCCGTGCCGGCAGTAAATGCGGTCCGCCTCCAGCGCCTCAATCTCGTCCAGCAGCCGATTGAATTCTTCGTTTTGCACAATTCGGTTATATCTTTCGTCCATATCTTCGTCCTAGCGGATGCTCAGCAAGTTGAAAAAACTGTTCTGCAGGCTGTCGTTTCCGGAGAACACGCCGCGAGTGACCACGTTCACCGTCTTCGTACCCGGCTTCTTCACGCCCCGCATGGTCATGCACAGGTGCTCCGCCTCGCACACCACCATCACGCCCGCCGGATTCAGACAATCCATAATCGCATCCGCAATCTGCGCCGTCATGCGCTCCTGCAGCTGCAGCCTTCTGGCATAGACCTCCACGGTTCTGGCCAGTTTGGACAGCCCCACAACCTCGCCCTTCGGAATGTAGGCGATGTGCACCTTTCCGAAGAAGGGCAGCATGTGATGCTCGCACATGGAATAGAAATGAATATCTCTCTCCACCACCATCTCATCGCTGTCAACTGTGAAAACCTTCGACAGATGCTCCTTGGCATCCACCGTCATTCCGCCGCAAATCTCCTCGTACATCTTCGCAATTCGATCCGGCGTCTCCAACAGCCCCTCCCGATCGGGGTCCTCCCCGATTCCTTCGAGTAGCATAACAACCGCTTTTTTAATTTTTTCTGTATCCACTTCCGTGCTCCTCTCTTTATTCACAGTTTTCGCAATAATTATCTAAAAATAAAATTTCTCAATCCCATCCTTGGCCGACCGAAGCAGGGAGAGCGAGCCGGTCACCAGTACCGCGTCGCCTGTCGCTTCTTTTATGGCAGTCTCGATGGAATCCGATACGTCCGATTTCACACCGACCTTCTCGTACACTGCAGCCAGTTCCTCCTTCGGAAGGCTGCGGCCAACCTCCGGCAAATCGATGCAGATCGCATGGTGCAGCACGCCGCTGAGAATTGCGGCGATTTTCGAATACTCCTTATCCCTAAAAACACCGGTAACGGCGGTGAACTTCGTGTCCGGCCAGCATTCCCGGAGCGTTTCCGCCAGGCATTCCGCCGCCGCTGCGTTGTGAGCGCCGTCCAGAATCCAGATTTTGGAGTCCTTTCGGATGATCTCCAGGCGTCCCGGCCAGCGGGTTTTCGCAAGACCGTTTCGAATGTTCTCTTCCGTAACGGCCGCGCCGGTTCGTTGAAGGGCAGAAGCAACCTCAATGGCTGCCGCCGCATTCCGGAGCTGATGCCGACCCAGGAGGTGAATGAAATATTCTCTTCCTTTATATAAGAAGGTTTGACCCTCCCGCGAATGTTCCTTCCGGGTGCAGTCCTCGGTGTGGGTGATACGGCAGTCCATGGACTCAGCCGCCGCCTTCAGGACTTCCATGACCTCCGGATTCTGAGGACCGGTCACCACGGCAGCGCCCGGCTTGATGATGCCGCTCTTGCAGGTGGCGATCTCCCGAAGGGTGTTTCCCAGGATGCCGATGTGATCCATGCTGATGGACGCAAAAGCGCACACCAGCGGGCTCTTAATGACGTTGGTGGAATCCAGGTCACCGCCCATGCCGGTTTCCAGCATCACGTAGTCGCAGTTTCGTTCCTTGAAATATTCAAAGGCGATGGCGGTCTCCAGTTCGAAAACGGTAGGATGGTTCAGACCTTTGGCCGTCATTCGGTCCGCCGCATCCTTTACCTTCTGCACAAGTTCCGGAAATTCCGATTCAGCCATCCATTCGCCGTCAATCTGAAAGCGTTCCAGATAGCCGAAGACGGAAGGGGAGCTGTAGCAGCCCACTCGGTATCCCGCATCCATGAGGATGTTCTTTGTGTAGGAAAGGATGGAGCCCTTTCCGTTGGTGCCCGCAATGTGGACAATTCGAAGATCGTCCTGCGGGTTATCCAGCTCTTCCATGAGCGCTCGTATGGAGTCCAGGCCCAGGATAATCCCGGACGCGGACACGTTATTCAGGTATTCCCTGGCTTCGGTGTAATTCACTTTTCCACTCCTCGCTGTGCATATCTGTCTTTTTGAGAGCCCCAAATACTTGAAAAACGGGGCTCATTTCAAAAACCATAACCTTTAAAATGATATCATAGAACCATTGGAATTTAAACATAAACGAGGAAACAAATGAGAAAATGTGATGGTTTGAAAACCGATGAAAAAATATCCTTGCAAAGCGAAAACGCCCTTGGTAGACTTCAAAGGAAGAAACAAAAAGAGAGGACATTATAGGTAATGATTGGTTTTATTCTAGGCATCGTGGTGGGCTGCGCCCAGCCCATCATGACAAGTCTGAACACGAAGCTCAGCCAGCGCCTGCGCTCGCCGCTCCTGCCGAGCTGTACGACATTCATATTGGCAATGATTCTTACCGGCTGCGTACTGCTGGTGCTTCAGGGCAATCTGTGCATTCCGCTGGGGACCATTGCCAAAGAGCCGTGGTGGATCTGGACGGGCGGAATCTGCGGAGACATCATCGTCATCTTCAGCATTCTGTGCCTGCCAAAGCTGGGAAGCGTGGAAACCGTGGTTTTTCTTGTGCTGGGACAGATTGTGTCCGGACTGTACATCGACCATTTCGGCGTGTTTGAATCCGCGGTAATCCCCATGACCCTCCTGAGAGCGGTGGGGGCGGTACTTGTTTTTGCCAGCGTGGTGGCGGTTTCCGGAAACATCAAATCGGACGCACCGGAGAAAGCCAAGGGCATCAACTTCTACCGATTCCTGGATTTTATCGCGGGCGTCGCTTGCTCGGTGCAGATTGCGGTGAACGGACGATTGGGTATTGTGGCCGGACTCAGCTTTCGGGCCACCATCATCTCCATGATTATGGGATTGCTGGGGGCACTGGCAGTGATTCTTTTCCTCCGACTGACCAAAGGACCGGGCAGCATCATCGACCCGACCCTCCCGAAAATCAAGGGCCATTGGTGGATGTGGACCGGCGGACTGTGTTCTTTTACCATTGTGGGCGGAAACGTCATCCTGCAGCTGCTCATGGGTACCGGATTGGCGACGATTCTCAATATTCTGGGACAGACATTGGCCGGCGTGGTGATTGACGCCACCGGATTCCTGGGAATTCCCAAGAAGCCGGTGACCCCGCGCAAAATCATCGGACTGGCGGTCATGATCGTGGGCACGGCATTGATCAGTTATTTTTAGATCGGATAACAATGAAAGAGCCCCGGGCGATTTGCCCAGGGCTCTTTCATTATCTTTGCATTATGCTTTCCAAAGTCCGTGCAGGTTGCAGTACGCGTATACCGCAACAACGGAATCATCCTCCGTCAGCGCGAATTCCAGCGCCGGCTTGTCACCCGGTTGAAGGGTCTTCCGCTGAGCCCCTTTCTCCGTCTCCACGGCAATCCATTCAATATAGTGATTTTCCACCATTGGATGTTCCACCGATCCGACGGTTACCTTTACCTTGTTTCCATCAACCACATAGGAAGGCACGTGCTTTTCCGCTGCACCGTCCGAAGTTCCGGGAACCAGTTCCGTCATCTTCTGTCCGCAGCATACCATCGGAACGCCGCTGTCTCGAATCATGCCGATCAAATTGCCGCAGTGTTCACATACTAAGAATTTCATTTGCTTTACCTCCTTTGATTAATTTCTCATCGTTACCGATGCATTTGCAGAACCATGTGCCAATGGGGCATATGGTTCTTATATAATACCACTTTTTGGGAAGTATTTCTCTTCTTTGGAGAAATTAGATTATTCGCTTTTGGGCCCGGCGATTTTCTCGGCGCGTGGTCGCCCATGTTGGCGTGGGCCTCCCCGCAAAGCCTTTGACCTTCGTCACGCCACGCCAACAGGGCCCGGACTTTCCGCGCCGGCGCCTGTTTTTATCGCCTGTCTTGCACAAAAAATTATGCTGTATTTAATTAGATACTTTAAAAGTACACATAAAATATAATAAAATGTAAAGCTGCGTGGTATAATGTCATAAAAATAACATGTAATCAAACATAAAATCTGTGCAAAACAACAAAGGAGGAAAGGGTATGTTAGACGCACAATATTATGAGAAGACAGATGAAATCATCGCCAAGCATACAAGAGAAGAACGCTCATTGATTCCGATTATTCAGGATATTCAAGAAGAATATCGGTATCTTCCGCCGGAGCTGTTGACTTACGTGGCGAAGGAGATTGGAATTACCGAAGCCAAGGCGTTCAGTGTGGCCAGCTTCTACGAGAATTTTTCTTTTGAGCCAAAAGGAAAGTACGTCATCAAGGTCTGTGACGGGACCGCCTGTCACGTGCGGAAGTCCATTCCGATTCTGAATGCGCTGAACAAAGAACTGGGACTGAACGAGCACAAACATACTTCGGACGATATGCTTTTCACCGTAGAAACGGTTTCCTGCCTGGGCGCTTGCGGACTGGCGCCGGCGATTACCGTGAACGATGAAGTGCACCCGAAGATGTCGCCGGAGAAAGCAATAGATCTGCTGGAAGAACTGAGAGGTGAATAGGATGAAGCTTGAAAACAGAACGGAACTGAAAGAGTATCGGGCGGAATGTCAGAAGAAGCAAAGCGCCGACTGCAGGGTGCTGGTGTGCGGCGGAACCGGATGTCTGGCCAGCGGATCCGAGAAAATCTATGAGAAGCTCAAGGAGCTGACGAAGGAAAATGCCGGTGTTGAAGTGAAAATCGGGGAAGAGATTGCCCATGCCGGTACCGAGCACGTACACACAAAGGTTATGAAGAGCGGCTGCCACGGTTTCTGCGAAATGGGTCCGCTGGTACGAATCGAGCCGTACAATTACTTATACATTAAAGTGAAGCTGGAAGATTGTGAAGAGATCTACCGGGAAACCATTCTGGGAGGAAGACCGATTGAGCGCCTGATGTACAAGATGGACGGCGTAACCTATCCGTCCCAGGAGGAAATTCCGTTCTATGCGAAGCAGACAAGACTGGTGCTGAAGCATTGCGGACACATCGATGCGGAACATATCGAAGGTGCTTTGGCCGTGGGCGGATACAAGGGAATCGAAAAGGCTATTTTTGAAATGACGCCGGAGGCAGTCATCCAATGCATTTACGATTCCAACCTGAGAGGCCGCGGCGGTGCCGGATTCCGCACCGGAAGAAAGTGGCAGCAGGTGGCATCCCAGGAGGAAAAGATTCGCTATGTGGTATGTAACGGTGATGAAGGCGATCCGGGTGCTTTTATGGATCGAAGCATCATGGAAGGCGATCCGCATCGCATGATCGAAGGCATGATGATTGCCGCCTACGCCGTTCAGGCTCGGGAAGGGTACATCTACGTACGTGCGGAATATCCTCTGGCCATTGAAAGACTGAAGACGGCCATTCGTCAGGCAGAGGCGGTGGGACTTCTGGGCGACAACATTCTGGGAACGGATTTCAGCTTCCACCTCCACATCAATCGAGGCGCCGGCGCCTTTGTATGCGGTGAAGGAAGTGCACTGACCGCATCCATTGAAGGACGGCGAGGCATGCCGAGAGTAAAGCCACCGCGTACCGTTGCACAGGGACTTTGGGCAAAACCGACCGTCTTGAACAACGTGGAAACCTACGCCAATGTACCGATGATTTTACTAAACGGCGCGGATTGGTATAAGGGAATCGGTACGCCGGAAAGTCCGGGCACGAAGGCGTTTGCTCTCACCGGAAACGTAAGAAACACGGGCCTCATCGAAGTGCCGATGGGAATTACGCTGCGGGAAGTCATTTACGATATCGGCGGCGGACTGCAGAACGATAAAGAATTCAAGGCCGTACAGATTGGCGGACCGTCCGGCGGATGCCTGACAAAGGAACAGCTGGACAGCAAGATGGACTTCGATTCTCTGGCAAAGATTGGTGCCATGATCGGATCCGGCGGTCTTGTTATCATGGACGAGGACACCTGCATGGTAGAGGTTGCGCGGTTCTTCATGAGTTTTACCCAAAGAGAGAGCTGCGGAAAATGCGTGCCGTGCCGAGAAGGAACGAAGCGGATGCTGGAAATCCTGGAACGCATCGTTGCGGGAAAAGGAAAGCCGTCGGATATGGACGAACTCCGGGAGTTGGCGGACATGATTGAATGCACCGCCCTTTGCGGACTGGGAAAGAGTGCACCGAAGCCGGTCATCAGCACGATGAATGCATTTGAAGACGAGTATCTGGAACACATCAACGAGAAAAAATGCAGAACGGGAATCTGCTCCAACCTGCGGAGATTCCGGATTGACCCGGAGGTATGCAAGGGATGCTCGAAGTGCGCACGGAATTGTCCGGCAGGCGCAATTGAAGGCGAGCTGAAATCGCCGTATCACATCAATCAGGAAAAATGTATCAAGTGCGGTGCCTGCATGGAGCAGTGTCCATTCAAGGCCATTCATATCGAAAAGTAGGAGGGACGATTATGGGATATATGACAATTGATGGGAGGACGGTAGAGTTTACCGATGAGCCGAATGTGCTCGCCGTCATTCGCAAAGCAGATATCGATATACCAACACTTTGCTATCATTCGGAGCTGTCCGTGTACGGCGCCTGTCGTCTGTGCACGGTGGAAAATGAGCGAGGAAAGACCTTCGCCTCCTGCTCCGAACCGCCGAGAGACGGAATGATCGTCTACACCAATACGCCGCGCCTGATGAAGTATCGGAAGCTCATCCTGGAGCTTTTGCTGGCAGCGCATTGCAGAGACTGCACCACCTGCATTAAGAGCGGTGAGTGCCAGCTGCAGTCGCTGGCGCACCGCATGGGAGCGGGAAACATCCGCTTTGAAAATACCAAGGAACAGCACCCGCTGGATTTCAGTTCTCCGTCTATCGTTCGAGATCCGAACAAGTGCATCCTCTGCGGTGACTGCGTCCGCATGTGCGACAACGTGCAGTCGGTGAACGCCATCGACTTTGCATACCGGGGCACCCGGGCGCTGGTAACACCTGCTTTTAATAAGAAAATCGCCGAGACGGACTGCGTTAACTGCGGACAGTGCCGTGTGGTATGTCCAACCGGCGCCATCAGCATTCATACGAATACGGATGCCATCTGGGATCTTCTGGCGGATAAAAACACAAAGGTCGTGGCGCAGATTGCTCCGGCGGTGCGCGTTGCAGTAGGAGATCGGTTCGGTCTGCCAAAGGGTGAAAATGTGATGGGCAAGCTGGTGAATGTGCTTCACCGGCTGGGCTTCGATGAAGTCTATGACACCTCCTACGGTGCGGACCTGACGGTCATCGAGGAATCCGAAGAGCTGATGAATCGCCTGGAAGCCGGGGAGAACCTTCCGCTGTTCACCTCCTGCTGTCCGGCATGGGTGAAATTCTGCGAGGAACGCTATCCGGACCTGGCGAAGAACCTGTCCACCTGCCGTTCACCGCAGCAGATGTTCGGTGCGGTAGTTCGGGAATACTATAAGGATCCGGAGAAGAGCGGCGGAAAGAGAATCGTTTCGGTTTCCATCATGCCGTGCACCGCAAAGAAAGAGGAAATTCTGAGACCGGAATCCAGTACCAACGGAAAACAGGATATTGATTATGTCCTGACCACAACAGAACTGATCGGTATGATTCGAAAAGCCGGAATACGTTTCGAAAATCTGGAAATTGAGGCAACGGATATGCCGTTCGGTATCGGATCCGGTGCCGGCGTAATCTTCGGTGTTACCGGCGGTGTGACGGAAGCGGTACTGAGACGTCTTCGGGAAGGTCATAACCGTGTGGAAATGGAGAAAATCAAATTCAGCGGTGTCCGCGGAGAAGAGGGACTCAAAGAAGTGGAGTTCGATTACAACGGACGCACCATCCACGCAGCGGTTGTAAGCGGACTGGGCAATGCGAACAACCTGATGAAGAGAATTCAGAAGGGCGAAGTGCAGTACGATTTCGTGGAAGTCATGGCCTGCCGACGGGGATGCATCATGGGCGGCGGACAGCCGGTACCGGTGGATCCGGAGAGTCGGATTGCGAGAAGCAAGGGAATCTACGATACGGACATCAACACGCAGATTAAGAAGTCCAATGAAAACCCATTGGTTCAGTCGCTGTACGATGGCCTGCTGAAGGGCAAAACCCATGAGCTTCTGCATCGGAATTTTGAAGCAGCCGGAAAATAAGCGCACTTAATAAAATGCTGTAGATAGCGAAAATCCCCACCTTGTCGGATACTCCGATGGGTGGGGATTTTGCTCTATTTCATAATATCCACAATCGCCTGAATCAGCGCGCCGCGAAGGCCGCTCGTCTCCAGCGTGGCAACGCCCTTTATGGTGGCACCGCCCGGGGAGCAGACTCCGTCCTTCAGTGCGGCCGGATGGGATCCGGTCTCCATGGCATAGGCCGCAGAGCCTTCCATCATCTTCTCTACCAGACGGTAAGCGGTGGCCCGTGGCATTCCGTGGAGAACCGCCGCATCGGCCAAAGACTCGATGACGATGTCCATAAATGCCGGCGTGCTTCCCGCCACGATGCCGCCCAGGTCCAGAAGTTCCGGCGGCAGCAGTTCAATCAGGGCAATACTGCCGAACAGTTCGTTGAAAATCTCCAGCTGCTCTTCCGTCAGAGAATGATCGTTGGAACATACCAGCACGCCCTTGCCTACCTCAATCGGCGTGTTCGGCACCACGCAGATTACGTGGCAGCCCTCCGGAAGAAGTTCCATATAGCGCTGATGGGAAACCCCGTAGGCGATGGAAACGATGATTTTGCCCGGGAGCAGATCCCGCACTTCCCGGAGAACGTTCTCCACCTGCGTCGGAATGACGCCCACGATAACGATGTCGGAATTCTCCGCCACCTCAGCGGTAGTCCCCGGGTGAATGCCCAAAGCCTTGCAGTTGTTCTCCAGTCTCGCCCGGTTCCGTGCGCTGGCGGTAATCCGGGTCGGATCGATTCCGCCATGGGTAATAAAACCCCTTACGATGGCAGAGGACATGCTGCCCAGTCCGATGATACCGATTCTTGTGTTTTCTGCATTCATAACGATAATTCCTTTCCATAAAAACAGTTTCGAGGAAGTCTTCACTGTCCGACTTCCTCGTCGTCTTTGGCGGGAAGCAGTCCATCCACCTCAAAACAAGTGAGCCAGGGATGCTCTTCGTACCGCACCGTAATCTCCCCATCGATGATGACTCCCTCCGCCGGATAATATACATTTCCCAGCTCACTGGGTTCCCAGGTGTACCCCTGTGCCAGCAGGGACTCCTTCTCCTCATCGGTAAACCTTACCGATATCTCCAATCGTGGAGGCGCACATCAGCTGGTGATGGTTTCCACCGAAAGGAGAACGTGGCGAAAGCCCCGCTTGTTCATATATGCAATTGCATTTTCATTTAAATGTGCCATGATATACCTCCGTGTATGAAGGGATTGTAACACAAAGGAAAAATGCGGTGCAAGGGGGTGGCTTAAGAATCGGACTGAGGTATAATTAGTCCAATGGGGATTTCATAAATCCGCATAATCAGGCGGAATGGAAAGGATAAGAGAGATGAATACTGTTAAGGTTAGAAATACGGTAATCGGCGAGGGTATGCCGAAGATCTGCGTGCCGATTGTGGGGGTTACAAAAGAAGCCATTCTGGAGGAGGCGAAAGCCATCACCCGGCTTCCGGCAGACGTAGTGGAATGGCGAATCGACTGGTTCGAGAACGTGTTCGACTTCGCAGCGCTGGAAGATGTGATGAAGGATCTTCGTCAGGTGCTGGGTGACCTGCCGCTGCTGATGACCTTCCGGACCTTCAAAGAAGGCGGTGAGAAAACCATCGAGGATGAAGTCTATGCGGACATCAACATCAAAGCGGCTCAGACCGGTTATGTGGATATGGTCGATGTGGAAATTTTCACGGGGGATGAAATCGTCCGGAGAATCATCGAGGGCGCTCATGCCGCCGGGGTAAAGGTGGTGGCGTCCAACCACGATTTCTTCAAAACGCCGGAGAAGGATGACATCGTCCGCCGTCTCTGCAAAATGCAGGAGATGGGTGCGGACATTCCGAAGATTGCCGTGATGCCGCAGAACAAGAAAGACGTGCTGACCCTCCTGGCGGCCACGGAGGAGATGGCATCGATTCACGCAGACCGTCCAATCATCACCATGTCGATGGCGGGCACCGGCGTCATCAGCCGTCTGTGCGGTGAAGTATTCGGATCCGCTCTGACATTCGGCGCAGCCGCAAAGGCATCCGCTCCGGGTCAGATGGGTGTGGAAGATCTGAAGCAGGTCCTCACACTCCTTCACGGAGCCCTGTAAAGATAATTCCGATACAGCTAAAGCCTTCCATTCCATCAAGGATTTCATCGTGTAAGTTCCTCTGGAATTTTTCGTTCGTAACTGTCGGTTTTATAGAAGTGTAGATTTTATCAGTTATATCTTATAGCTTTCGGAATATACCATTGAGCTTCAGCCGTAAATGTGTTACACTGTGTTCAGCCACAGGCAAGGAGGCTTATGCTTATGATTAAACGTGAAATGTATATGAAGCGCATCCGTCCGTTTATCGGAACGGAGCTGATAAAGGTCATGACCGGCATTCGCCGGTGCGGTAAATCGGTTATGCTGGAGCTTATAAAAGAGGAGCTTGTGGAGTCCGGTATCAGCTCTGCTCAGTTCATCTCTATCAACTTTGAGGATTTGAACTTCTCTCATCTGCAAACCGCAAAGTCACTGCATGATGAGATTACCAAGAGAGCCGCAGAGATCAACGACAAAGTCTATCTGTTTTTTGATGAGATTCAGGAGGTAAAAGACTGGGAGAAGTGTATCAATTCCCTCCGGGTATCCCTTGACTGCGACATCTATATCACTGGCTCAAACGCAAAACTTTTGTCCGGTGAGCTTTCCACCTATCTCGGCGGACGCTTTGTGGAGTTCGTTATTTACCCCTTCTCTTTCGCGGAATTTCTGGAACTGTACCGTCCCATCGCACCGGATGAGCCGATTCAGAAATGCTTTCAGAAGTATCTATTATCCGGCGGTATGCCGTACCTTGCCAACATCCGCTACGAGGATGCTCCTTCCAAACTCTACCTTCATGACCTGTTCAACTCTGTCCAGCTAAAGGATATTGTGACGCGGAACAAGATCCGTGACATTGACTTGCTGGAACGCATCATCGCTTATGTGATTGCGAATGTGGGTACGACCTTCTCCGCAACTTCTCTAGCGAAGTTCTTCAAAAACGAGAAACGAACCGTTGCACCGGAGACCATCCTGAACTACATTAAATACTGCTGCGACGCGTATTTGTTCTATCAGGTCAAGCGTGAGGACTTGCAGGGAAAGCAGATTCTCGCCTCCAATGAGAAGTATTACATTGCCGACCACGGCATCCGGGAGGCTGTTTTCGGCGGAAATATGCGTGATATCAACCTCATTTTGGAGAACATCGTGTATCTGGAGTTGTTGCGCCGGGACTACAAAGTGACAGTCGGCAGAACCGGAGACAAGGAAATCGACTTTGTATGTGACAAGAGTGGAGAAAAACTATATGTTCAGGTTGCCTATCTGCTGGCATCCGATGAGACCGTCCGGCGTGAGTTCGGCGCGTATGACAATATCCGCGACAACTACCCGAAATATGTTGTCTCTTTGGATGAGTTCGACATGAGCAGAAACGGAATCAAGCACCGCAATATCCGCGATTTCCTGTTGGCAGAGGAATGGAATTAGAAATCAATGCATTGTAACATTGCCGAAAGAAAAGCCGAAAGCCCTCGGAAACAAAGGACTTTCGGCTTTGTTTTATGGTGCCCCAGAGAGGATTCGAACCTCCGACACCCGCTTTAGGAGAGCGGTGCTCTGTCCCCTGAGCTACTGAGACAAACAAGGGCGACACCAACGATGAATCGGTATCGCCCGAACAGTATGCATTTGTTTTTACAGTTCCTTGCCGGTCAGGAGCGTGTAAGCTTCCTTGTACTTCGCAATGGTCTTGTCGATGACATCCTGCGGCAGCTTGTAGTCGCTGTCCGGGTTTGCCTTGAGCCAGTCACGAACGAACTGCTTGTCGTAAGACGGCTGGGATTTGCCCACTTCGTAGCCTTCCAGCGGCCAGAAACGGGAGCTGTCCGGTGTCAGCACTTCGTCTGCCAGAACAATCTCTCCGTTCTCGTCCAGTCCGAACTCGAACTTGGTATCGGCGATGATGATGCCGTGTTCCCGTGCGTAGTCCGCACACTTCTTGTATACGGCGATGGTGAGATCCCGAACTTTGGCAGCGTACTCTTCGCCGTGTCCCGGATAATCTCTCTCCAGAACTTCGATGCTCTTCTCATAGGAGATGTTCTCATCGTGATCGCCGATTTCAGCCTTGGTGCTCGGAGTGAAGATTGGCTCCGGCAGCTGCTGGGACTCCTGCAGTCCTTCCGGCAGCTTGATTCCGCAGACCTCGCCGGTTTCCTGATAGCTTGCCCAACCGCTTCCGGTGATGTATCCGCGAACGATGCATTCCAGCGGGAGCATCTCCAGCTTGCGGCACATCATGCTGCGACCTTCGAACTTCTCGTTCCGGAAGAATTCCGGCATATCATTCACATCTGTTGAAATCATGTGATTCGGAACCACGTCGCTGGTGAAATCAAACCAGAACTTGGACATCTGGGTCAGAACCACGCCCTTGTCTACGATATCGTTCTGCAGAATATGGTCAAACGCAGAAATGCGGTCGGTAGCAACCATGATCAGGCTGTCATCCGCATCGTAGAGCTCACGAACTTTACCTTCTTTAACCGGGGTATATTCCTTCATTTTCATAACTCCATTCTTTGCTGTACATGATAAGACTTGACTCAATAAATATACCACCTGTCGGAGAATTGTTCAAGAAATACACCCACAAAAATAAGATTCTTTCGGCTGAGGCGGCCGGGAAATTTTTCAGTGAATTTAGCAGGAAATAAACCGCTGGTTTATTTTCCGAGGATGTTATATATAGTAAAATTAAACAGGGTTATTGAAAAAATCGATAATGAGAAAAGGGGGAAAAGAAATGTTAAATCGATTGTGCAGAAAACGATTCGCTGTGGCGGTGATTTTGTGCCTGACCATGGTTTTTTCCGTGCAATCGGGAGCTGTGTTTGCAGACACTGCGGGGGATTCGGCACAGAACTCGGCATGGAATCAGTTTTCGAAGATTGAGAACATCAGCGACGGGACCATTCGCGGAGTGGATTTCTCCATGTATCAGAAGAATGTGGAGTGGAAAAAGGAATTTAAGGATTATCAGCAGAGACCGATTGAGAATCTGATGGAATTCCTCAAGCAGCAGGGCGTGAATACGGTGACCGTTAAGGTGGCGGTAAATCCTAGCGCCGGTGACTTGGGACAGAAGAACCTCTGCACCTTGGAGGATGGAATTAAAACTCTGAAGGCCGCCAAAGCGGCAGACCTGAAGACCAACATGGTGCTCCTGTTCTGCGATTGGATGACGGACAAAAATGACCAGACACCATCGAAAACCTGGGATGGAAAGGATGCAGACGCTGCGGCAAAGGCGTACACTAAAGACACCGTTCTGGCCGGATTCACGAAAGCCGGTTTTACTCCGGACATGATTACCATCGGGAATAACGTGAATTACAATTTCCTGGGATATAGCGGCAACGATGCTTATAAGGGCTGGAAGGCTATGGGGGATATCTCCGGCATCATCAAGGATTCCAACAAGGATATTCAGGTTGGAATCGGAATTGCGGCACCGGGAGATGCGAAAGATTCCTCTAAGGCAGAGGATGTTAAGTGGGTTCTTCAGGAGCTGAACAAAGAATGGAACGGAGTTCAGTACGACGCGGTAGGCGTGACGCTGTACGGAAGCTATTACAGCACGGAGTACATTGCGGCGTTGAGAGATGCCTTCCAAAAATATGAAGGAGAGGCGAAAGCAGCCGGAAAGAATCTGTACGTTGCGGGTATTTCTTTCCCGACGAAAGACGACAAGGACACCTCGGCGACGAGAGATCGGCAGGCATCTCAGATCTACGATGTTCTGAAAGCCACCGTAAGCGGAAGCAATGAGGGCGGCTTGATTTACGATAATGCTCTCTTGGGTTGGGAGTCCTCAGCGTTGGTGGACAATTACGGTCACCTGAAGAAATCCATCGCTGCTTTCGCATATGGAAACGGCACGAAAGCAGATGTGACGGAGTGGTACAATCCGTACGAATACGGCGGGGAACCGGGACTGAAAGCCCAGAAGGTGAAGATTAAAAAGATTGATGGTATGACCAAGGATATGATCCGAGGCGTGGATGTGGGATCTTACAAAGCACTGCAGGATGCCGGCGTGAAGTTTTATAACGAGGAAGGAAAGGAAGAACCGCTGCTGAAGATTCTCAGCGATCACGGCGTGAACTCCGTTCGAATCCGCGTATGGAACGATCCGTGGAAACACAATACGGACGGCACCAAGACCACTTATGGCGGCGGCGGAATGGATTCGGACCGTGCTCTGGAGCTTGGAAAAGAAGCTAAGAAGTATGGAATGAGCGTTACGCTGGACCTGTTCTTCTCCGATTTCTGGGCCGATCCAACCCAGCAGATTCTGCCGAAAGCCTGGAAAAAGGATGCTGACGATACCGAACAGCTTCGAAGAGATTATTACGATTACACGAAAGAGATTTTCACGAAATTCAAAGACGCCAATGTTCCGATAACGATGGTTCAGTTGGGCAACGAGATTACCAACGGAATTCCGGGCGCATTTGACTTTGACCAAAGCTACACGGACGCATGGGGCAGCAAGAGCAAGGTGAAGAACCGTCCGAGAACTGCCTGCATGTTCTTGAATTCTGCGGCATCCGCTGTACGGAAGGTATCACCGGATACCAAGATTGCCCTTCAGCTGGAGACGCCGAATCGCAATAAATACAAGACCGTAATGGATGCGTGGGAGAAGTATCACGTAGATTACGATGTACTGGGGTCTTCCTACTATCCTTTCTGGGCCGGTAGAAACGGAAACAAACTTTCGGATTTGAAGGACGTACAGAATCTGGCGAAGGAATACGGAAAAGAATTTGTGGTAATGGAAACTTCCTGGCTCAGCAGTTCGGAAGACTCCGACGGAACCAACAACCAGGTGGGCAAACCGAGCAGCTACGTGAACTACAAGGTGGGTCCGCAGGGACAGGTGGATTCACTTACGGATATGTACAAAGTGCTGGGCGCAAGCTACAACGGCCTGGGTGCGTATTACTGGGAGCCGGCATGGATTCCAACCGTTCCGGGACAGCACAATTGGGATAAAAATAAAGAAATTTCGGAGAAATATGGCAACGGATGGGCTGCAAGAGCGGCCGAAGGATATTCTCCGGATTTCAAAATGTTCTATGAAGAAAAGCCGACGGCGGGCGCCAGCGCATGGGACAATATGGGCCTGTTCGACTTTAACGGCTACATGATGCAGAGCTTGAACTTCTATAAAGAAGCTATCGGCGGCACGAAGGCTGTGATGACGGTGAAGAAGCCGACTCTCACGTACAACGGAAAGACCCAGAAGCCGACCGTTTCCGTGACGATTCGAGGCGGAAAAGTACCGGCAAAGTATTACAAACTTTCCGGATCCACTGCCAAGAAAAACGTGGGCACCTACACCGTAAAGGCGACATTTAAGCAGGAATACAAAGGCGTCAAGGGAACCGTATCCGTGAAATACCGGATTGTTCCGAAGAAACCGGCAATGAAGTCGCTGAAGAAGGGACGGAAATCCATCAAGGTTTATTGGAAAAAACAGAGAGCGCAGGTAACCGGTTTCCAGGTTCAACGGAGCACCTCCAAGACCTTTAAGAAATCGGCGACAAAGCAGTACTCGGTGAAGTCCGCGAAGGCTACCACGAAGAAGCTGACAAAGCTGAAAGCAAAGAAGCGGTATTACGTACGGGTTCGGACTTATAAGAAGGTCGGAAAGACGACCTACTATTCCGCTTGGTCCGCATCGAAGAATACGAAGACGAAATAGCGCGTAAGTGCGGTTGAATCCCCGAAAGCCTTGCATTGCACAGGAAATTGTTATACAATGGCCTGTGTGTGTGGCTCGGGGATTCTCCTTTTTGCAAGGAAAAACCGGAAGCCCATGCGATTTAAAAAAAGCTATTTTTACAACGGTAATTGGGCGATGCAGAAGGTCATTCATTGGACGAGGTCACAAAGCCTTTATGAGAGCAGAGTGCTGCATTAAAGGAGGAAATATGATTACAGCAGTTGTAGGAGCAAATTGGGGCGATGAAGGTAAGGGAAAAATTACCGATCGCCTGGCACAGGACGCAGATTATGTGGTTCGTTTTCAGGGAGGCAGCAATGCCGGCCACACCATCAAGAACGAGTGGGGCAAATTCGCACTGCACCTTCTGCCATCGGGCATTTTCAGCAAGGACGCGGTCAGCGTAATCGGCAACGGCGTAGCGGTAAATGCGAAGATTCTGGCAGAGGAGCTGAAGACGCTGGAAGATGCCGGCGTAGAGCACAGCAAGCTGATCGTTTCGGACCGGGCGCAAGTGGTAATGTCCTATCACATGCTTTTGGATGCGTATGAAGAGGAGAGACTGGCGGGCAAATCCTTCGGTTCCACCAAGGCCGGAATGGCGCCATGCTACTCGGATAAATACGCAAAGATTGGGTTCCAGGTGGGCGAACTGTATGCGGACAGAGAGACCCTGATGCCGAGAATCGAGAACGTATGCCGGATTAAGAACACGCTGATGGAGCATCTATACCACAAGCCGCTGTTGGATCCGGAAGAAATTTACAAAGAAATCAAAGAAAATGCGGAAATTCTGAGACCGTACGTGGCACATACATCCGCCGTGCTGCACCAGGCGCTGAAGGACGACAAGAAGATTCTTCTGGAAGGTCAGCTGGGTGCGCTGAAGGATACGGACCACGGTATCTATCCGATGGTCACCTCTTCCTCCACACTGGCAGGATTCGGTGCAATCGGTGCGGGCGTTCCGCCGTATGCAATTCAGAAGATTATCTGTGTGGTAAAAGCATATTCGTCTGCCGTAGGTGCCGGCGCATTCGTATCCGAACTGTTCGGGGAGGAAGCGGATGAGCTGAGAAGACGCGGCGGTGACGGCGGAGAGTTCGGTGCTACCACCGGTCGTCCGAGAAGAGTGGGCAACTTCGATGCCGTGGCAACACGGTACGGTTGCATGATGCAGGGTGCAACCGAAGTGGCACTCACCGTTGTAGATGTACTGGGATACCTGGACGAGCTGAAGATCTGCGTGGGCTACGATGTGGATGGAGAGATCATCACTGACTTCCCGAACACCATTCAGCTGGAGAAGGCAAAGCCGGTATACGAAACCATGCCGGGCTGGAAGTGCGACATCACCGGAATTACGAAGTACGAAGATCTGCCGAAGGAATGCAGAGACTATGTGGAGCGCATCGAAGAGCTGATTGGCGTTCCGGTTACCATGGTTTCCAACGGTCCGGCAAGAGACGAGCTGATTTTCCGGTAAAAAATACAGAACATTCATATAAAGACTCCATTCATCGTATATAATATGGAATAGAGCGGAGAGCCTGCGGCCTGGCCGCAGGCTTTTATAGTTAAGAAAAGGTTTTTACAGGAAGGACGGCCGCCCGGAGCGGCTTGGAAACGGAGGAAGAATGGGCAGCACAATTACCCAATGGGATGGAAATCTGCTGATGGAAATTCAGCATTTTGTCATACACGAAGGACTGACACCTTTGGTGAAATTCATCACCCACCTGGGGGACGCCGGAAGTATTTGGATTGCCCTGATTCTGCTGATGCTGTGTTTCAAGAAGACCCGGAGAGTTGGAGTCATTGCGGCGACGGCGCTGATTCTCTCCTTTGTGGTGAACAACCTGATGCTGAAGAACCTGGTGGGTCGAATCCGGCCGTACGAGATGTTCACCGGAGTTCAGCGGCTGGTGGAAAAACCCTCGGACTGGTCCTTCCCCTCCGGTCACTCGGCGGCTTCTTTTGTGACGGCGGTGGTGATGTTCCGGGAACTTCCCCGGAAGTACGGCGTGCCGGCGCTGACCCTGGCATTCCTCATCGCTCTGTCCAGACTGTATGTGGGCGTGCACTATCCGCTGGATGTGCTCTGCGGAGCTCTCAGCGGAACCGTTATTGCGCTGCTGGTATGCCGATTCTATGAACGAAAGGAGGTGCTTTCAAAATGGTAAATATTGGAAATGATTGGGACGACGTACTTCGGGAGGAATTCAGCAAGGGCTACTATCTGAACCTGCGGCAGTTCTTGAAGAAGGAATATTCTCAGGGGACGGTATATCCGCCGATGAACGATATCTTCAACGCTTTTCGGTACACACCATATCAGGATGTAAAGGTGGTCATCCTGGGACAGGACCCGTATCACGAACCGGGACAGGCCCACGGGCTGGCTTTCTCCGTTCAGCCGGGCGTTCCGGAACCCCCGTCCCTCCAGAATATCTTCAAGGAGCTTCACGAAGATGTCGGGTTTGAAATTCCGCCAAAGGGGAACGGCTGCCTGATTCCTTGGGCCAAGTCCGGCGTGCTGCTTCTGAATACGGCGCTGACGGTGCGGGCGCATCAGGCCAACTCCCATCGGGGGAAGGGCTGGGAGCAGCTGACGGACCGGGTGATTGAGCTGCTGAATGAGCGGGAAAAGCCTATTGTATTCATCCTTTGGGGCAGCAACGCCAAATCCAAGGTGCCACTGATTACCGGGAAGCAGCATCTCATCATCACATCGGTACATCCCAGTCCGCTGTCCGCCTATCGGGGCTTCTTCGGGGGAAAATACTTCTCCCGGGCCAATGAGTTCCTGGAGGAACACGGCGAAGCACCGGTGGAGTGGAGCCTGTCGGGAAGAAACGAGTCGTTGGAAGGATAAAGAAAGGGTTGTAAAATGAAATATCGTTATAACGAAACGCTTCCGGCGGATTTTGCGGCATTGGCGCAGAAGTGCGGCGCGAGAATCCCTCTGAAGTCGGCCTATGAAGCGATACGAAACAGTCTTTTTACCGTGGGAATCTTTGAAGAGGAGCAGCTGGTGGCGTTTGGCCGCATCTGCGGAGACGGGGTGCTGTACTATCTGGTGTGCGACGTCATGGTGGCGGAAGAGTTCCGGGAACGGCACTTGGAGGAGAACCTCCTTCGGGAACTGGGCGACTACCTGCGGGAGCATCGGCGGCGAGAGAGCCGGGTGATGATTCGGACGGACCGGGCGTACGCGGAGGTTTGCCGGAAGCACGGCTTCAAATACGTGGATGAGGATTACGAAGTCATCATGAAGGGGTAGCAATGAATTTACGGGAACAGATATATGCGGATTACATCCGCGAGCTGAAGGAACATTACGAAGAGAATCGGGCGGCGGCAGAGGAGATGAAAGAGGAACTGCAGCATACTCCGCTGATTTCCCGGGGACGGCTGATTGACAAGCCGCTGGCGATGCAGAAGGTGTATACCCGGGAGGACGATTGGCGGTTTCGGGAAATCGTGGAGATGACCCACCGAATCTGCTGCAAGGTGATCGATCGCTATGTGGCGGATCCGGAATATCGGAAGGGCTTCGGCTTTTCCGAGAAACTGGAGGAGCTGATTCTGGCGGATCCGGGATATCCGGACGAACTGCCGATGGCCCGCTTCGATATTTTCTATCACGAGGATACCGGGGACTTCAAGTTCTGCGAGATCAACACGGACGGAACCAGCGCCATGAACGAGGATTTCCATCTGGACAAGCTGAACCTGCGAAACCCGGCTCACCAGGCCATCTGCCGGAAGTATCGGCTCCGGAGCTACGAGCTATTCGGCAGCTGGGTGGAGACCTTCCTGGAGCTGTACACCCACTACCGGAAAAAACATCCGGAGATGCCGCTGGTGCCGACGGTGGCCATCGTGGATTTTCTGGATAAGGGGAACGTGCCGGAGTTCTACGAGTTCGCCGCGCGGTTTCGGCAAAAAGGAATTTACGCCCAGGTCATCGACATCCGGTCGCTCCGCTACGAGGACGGCCGGCTGCTGGCACCGGAGGGCTATGAGATTCACGGAATCTACCGCCGGGCGGTGACGGCGGATGTGATGGAGGAGTACGATTCGGTCACGGCGCTGCTGGATGCCTATCGAGAGGGAAATGTTTTCTTGTGCGGCTCTTTCCGAACCCAGGTGGCCCATGCCAAAACCTTCTTCAGCATGCTGCACCGGGAGGAGACCCGGGCAATTCTCACGGCAGAGGAGAACCGGTTCGTGCGAGAGCATGTGCCGTACACCTGCGACTTCGGGGAGGAGGGCATTAAGCTGGAGGAAGTGATTCGAAACAAGGACAAATACATCCTCAAACCCAACGATTCCTACGGATCCGACAGTGTGGCGGACGGCCGGGGCCGGTCGCCGGAGGAATGGCGGGAGGTGTGCGAGGCATACTACAACAAAGGATTTATCTGCCAGGAATACGCG
Organism: Mogibacterium kristiansenii; assembly: GCF_029224645.1. Lineage (NCBI taxonomy): Bacteria > Bacillati > Bacillota > Clostridia > Peptostreptococcales > Anaerovoracaceae > Mogibacterium > Mogibacterium kristiansenii. The sequence continues at coordinate 7,898 of NZ_JAQXUZ010000020.1, read as the reverse complement.
GAGCAGTATGCGACTCCCAATGTGGACTTCATGTTCGGAGACGGAAGGACGTGGGATTACATCAATATGAACGGATTGTATTCCTATAACGGAAGTTTTGCCGGGGTGTTCACCCGGCAGGCGAGGGGGACGATTATCGCCTCCCACGGAAGCGAACGAAACGTGGCCAGCTACCTGGTGACGGAGTAAGACGGTGCGCCGGAAGGGCGCGATAAAGAAAAAAACGGTGAAATCTTAAGGAATCTTAAGATTTCACCGCTTTTTCCTATGGTACAATATTTATAAATTGCGGATGCCGGAGCTGCCGGCGGGTGTTCATCTTCCCCCGATTCGAACGCTCGACAAACCGGTAGGGCCGGATTCGCAATTTATTTTTACCGAACAGAACACATCAACACAGACAGGGGTAAGAGCAATGAAGAAAAAGACTCACCGAATGAAGACCACAGGGAAGAAGCTGACGGTGTTGGCGCTGGCCTGCGGAATGACCATCAGCATGATGCCGTTCCAAGCTGCAGCGACGACGGAATCGGAACTGCCGAACCTGGCCGCCTCCGCCAAGGGGAGCCGCCTCACCGGAGCTGTCAATTCCGGGAAGAAATATCCGGAATGCGTACCGAACCAGGTGGTAGTACAGTATAAGGAAGGCGCCGTTACCACGGATGCGCCGACGACCAAGGAGAAGAAGATGGCGCGCCGGGCCGCTACGGCAGAATCCTTCGGCAGTGCCATGAAGGAAAAGTCCGGCGAACGGCAGAAGAAAGCGGAGAACACTTTGGGACAGCAGGCGGAAATCCTGGAGAAATCCTTGGACAAGTACGAGATTCAAGATACGATTGCCCTGACCCCGACGAAATCTTCGGAAGATGAGACGGTCATCAGTGTCGTTTCCTCGAAGGACGGAAGCGCCAAGACCTTGGCAAAGGAATTGGAGAAGAACCCGGAAATCAAGAACGCGGAGCCGAACTATATTTTTGAGGCGAAGGATACGGGAAACCGGACGGGATGGAACGATGAGTACCTCCGCACCGCATGGCATCTGGACGGCATCCACGCCTCCGCCGGCTGGGAGGCCTATGACAAGACCGCAGAGAAATCCGCAAAGGACGTGGTAGTTGCGGTAATGGATACGGGAATCGATTACGAGCACGAGGAATTGAAGAGCCACATGTGGAAGGCCCCGAAGGGCTTCAAGCTCACCGGCACCTACGGTCACGATTTTGTAGAGGAGGAGGCGGATTTCTGGGACATTCTCCTGGGCGGCAATGCTTCCGACGATCCGGACGGCATCGACCCGATGGACCAGAACGGCCACGGCACCCACTGTGCCGGCATCATCGCGGCTCAGGCCAACAACGGCACCGGAACCGCCGGCGTATTCGGCAGCGACAAATCCGGCGACAGCAGCGGCATCCGGCTGATGGGCATCCGGGTGCTGGACAGCGACGGCAGCGGCACCCTGAGCGGAATCCTCAAAGGTTTTTACTATACTATTCGGGCCAAGCAGCTGGGCGTGAACCTGAAAGCCATCAACTGCTCCTTTGGCGCGGATGTGGATTCCGACATTTACGACTCCGTCATCGACGAAGCGGGCAAAGCGGGCATTCTCACCATTTGTGCCGCAGGAAACGAGACGTCGGACAACGACCTGATTGCCAATGCTCCGGCCAACACCGGCTCCGATTACGGCGTTTCGGTGGCGGCTTCCGCCGAGGACGGCACCCTGGCATCCTACTCCAACTACGGAAAGCGGAACGTGGATGTGATGGCGCCGGGCACCAACATCCTCTCCTCGGTGAGCTATCCGAACTACACCCCGTGGCTGTACTCCGCCGATAAGGTGAAGCAGCTTTCGGAGTATTACGGGGAATTCAATAAAGATTCCATAAAAGAAAACGGCATCACCCCGGTAACCGGAACAGACGCTTCCGGCAAGTCCATCGACGGCATGAAGGAATTCGGCGCCGCGGTGACCGGAAAGAAGCTGAGCAAGGGCAGCAAGGGAAAAGCGGAGCTGACCATCGACGAATCCGAAGACGCTAATTTCCGTGCCTCCGGCGACAAAATCGCGTTGAAGTGGAAGATTACCGGAGCGAAGAACGGTGACATGTTCCTGCTGTACTTCCCATACGAGAAGAGCGGAGAATCGGATGGATCCAATACCTACTGCAACATCGCCTACCGGACTATCACCCAGGGCGGGGGTTCCGGATTCTTCATCGCGGGAGACATTGCGGCGGACGTATCGGATCAGGGAACCATCCAGTCCCTGAACGTGGCTTCCGAGGATATTAACCAGACGGATTCCAGCATGAACGATGTGTGGAGAGCCGAAGGGAATACAGATTTGCTCTCTGCATCCGGTGCGAAAGGGGAAAACTTCGGTCTGGGATTCATCTACCAGGTGGGAGATGAAGGCGATGCCACCATCGAAATCAGCTCCCTGGGAATTTCCAAAGCCGGTGCGGATGCGGATCAATTCGGCAAATACGCCCTGTTCTCCGGAACTTCCATGGCCACTCCGGTGGTCACCGGTTCCGTGGCCCTGATTGCGGCGATGAATCCGACTGCAGATGCGAAGCAGCTGAAATCCATCCTGTATCAGACCACCAACGATCGATATAAGAACGAAGTATCCACCGGCGGCGGAATCGATTTCGACGAATACACCGCCAACAGCGTTTCCGCCAAACCGGCCGTCCGGTCGGCCAAGGTGGACCCGAAGAAAAATCAGGTGATTCTGGAGGGTGCCGGATTCGGAACCAATCCGGAAATCACGGTGACCAATACGGTTCAGGACACCAAGCGAGACATCGCTTCCAAGGATGTGTCCTCCGACGGCAGCAAAATCACCATCTCCAATGCATCCTCGTACAACCTGGCGGGAAGCAGTATTGCTTTTAGCTTAAAAAACGGAGAGAAGACGGGCAGAGGCACCTTCTATCTGGTAAAAGGAAATGCCGAATACAAGAAGGAGTTCGTCCTGTCGGATGAAGAGGAAGAACGCAGCGACTCGGCGGCCCGCAACAAGAGTTCCTCATCCAAGGACCTGCTCGACGACGAGGAGGATGCAAGCTCCGATGGCGATAACGTCCAGTGGATTCCGAACGATATCCGGAAACTGGGATACGATGCGGGAAGCGGAAATCTGTATACCGTGGACAAGAACGACTACGACCAGGTGGGTCAGAGCCTGGATGACGCAGTGACGAAGTATGCGAAGAGTCAGGAGAAGAAGCACTTCCTCTGGAAGCTCAAGAAGGGGGAACGCCCGGAAATTACGTTGGTGACCAACGCAACGTATATGAGGGGTAACGTCTATGAGGTAATCTGCTGCAATCTGGGGGACCGGAAGTCTTACATGCTGGTAGGCATGGATCTGACCGGCAGCAAGAAGAACTGGACGGTATATTCCGACACGCTGATCGACAAGGGCAGCATGCCGAGCACCATCGATGAAGAGAGCGCCGGCTGCACCGCTTTGGCAGGAATGAACGGGAACCTGTATCTGACAGGCGGCGCAAAGAAGGAAGGCAAGAAAATTATGCCGTCCGCTGAGACCTGGAGCTGCCCGGTAAAATCCGGCGCCGTGTGGAAGAAGAAGGCGAACCTGCCGGAAGGTTTGTACGACGGAAAGGCCTTCGCTCAGAACGGAAAGCTGTACTACGTCCTGGGCCGGAACAGCAATGGACTCAATTACGACGTGATGGCCTTTAACGGCAGCAAGTGGCAGAAGGCGGGTACCCTGCCAAAGGTACTGAACACAACCCTTACGCAGGATGTTTTTGAACAGAATCTGGTAAGCTGCGCTGTGGGCCTGGATGCCAAGGGTATCGTGTTCGGCGGCGCCTCCTCCGACGGCAAGGGCGATACCTACCGGTTCAACACCTCCACCGGCAAAACCGAGGCCCTGAGCTACACCCTCTGGGGCAAGGGACAGGAGTCGGCAGCTTACGGTTCGTCAGCCGGAAACCGGTTCTATGCGGAATACGTGTCTTACGATGACGATATCACCTATGAGACGTTCAAGAGCATCCCGGTTGAAAGTGCATACCGCACCTTCAAAGTGAAGAAGAGCGGCAAGGGCTCCGGCACGGTCACCGGCACCGCCGGCGTTCTGAACGGGGAGACCGTTACGCTGAAAATCACTCCGAAGAAGGGATCCTACGTCTATTCCTACAGCATCAGCCGTTACGGCAAAAAGAAGAGCTTCAAGAAGCCGACGTCGGCCGCAAAGAAAGGCCAAAGTATCAAGCTGAAGGCCACGAAGGATGCCACGATTACGGTGCATTTCGGGAAAATCTGCACCAAGGTGAAGATGAACCGAAAATCCGTGAGCCTGAAGCGGGGAAAGAGCATCAAGCTGAAGGCTTCCGCCAACGGCACCAACCGCAGCGTCACTTGGACGGTGTCCAATCGGAAGTATGCCAAGGTGACTAAATCCGGAAAGGTGACCATCCGGAGCAGCGCCCGCCGCGGCGCCAAAATCCGGGTCACCGCCCGCTCCAAGGAAAACCGGAAGCTGAAAGCTGTGTGTGTGGTGAAGGTCCGGTAGCCTCCGGCGAGGAAAAAGTGAAGAACCGAAAAATGCAACGAAAAAGACAAGGCGATGGGGGGGTGCCTTGTCTTTTCCTTCGTGTTAACTTATGTTTGAGATTGGGTGGTGATAGAATTCTGTAAACAGCATCTCTTCTGTTTACAGTTATTATTATATGCAAAAACCTTAAACCAACTTAAAGGATTGGTTTTTACATCTCCAATAATCGGTCGATTCCGGCTGCGCCGGAATCTTCCCATCTTCATGTTTGGTCGGCTTCGCCGACCCCTGATATGCGCTCCGCCGATCGAGCTCGCCGAGCCGGTCGCCTAGAGCCGCGGACTATTCTGCTTTTAGTGCGTCGTTCAGAGCGTTTACCAGTGCGTCCGCGTCGAGGCCGTGAACCTGGGATGCCTGCTCGATGGACTCACCCTGAGAAGCCGGGCAGCCGATGCACATCATTCCGTTCTGGAAGAATGTCTCGATCAGTTCCGGATGTGCGGTGATAACTTCGCCGATGACGTTGTCCTTCGTAATTGTCATTTATATAACTCCCTTCATATTCCTTAGGAAAAATTTTCTACGAAAGTTACAATACCATTGATTTCAAGGAAATGCAACACCTTTCACAAATCTTTCATGAAAATTCCTATCAAATCACTCTGAATTTCCTTGCGATGAGATTTTTGTCGTGATAAAATCGTTTCCATATTGGGGGTAGGAGTAAAAATATGAAACGACTGGATAAAAATATTTTGGTAGCACGAATGGGGCTGGAAAAAGAAAGTCTTCGTGTAGACCGACGCGGCCGGCTGGCTCAGACGGCCCACCCGTTCCAGGAGGATGTGGAATTGGATGTGGATTTCAGTGGGAATCAATTGGAATTTGTCACGGATGTGTGCGATTCCTCGGATGAGGTCTGGGAGGCATTGCGGCGGCTGCACCGGAAGGCGGCCCGAGTGCTGGAAAAACGGGAGACCGGGCCGGAGTACCTGTGGCCTTTCAGCAACCCGCCCTATGTTCAGGCGGAAGGGGAGAATCCGCCCATGGAGTTTTACGGGGAGAAGGCATGGAAGACGGCCTACCGGAACCATTTGAGAGACCGGTACGGCACGCAGTTGATGCTGTATTCCGGGATTCACTTTAACCTGTCTTTTCCGGAGAAATTCTGGGAAGCAATTTCGGCAATAGGGGATGCCGGCATTGGAACCGGCTGTGCCGGCGAAAAGCGCCGGAGTGCGGATGCCGCCTATTTGAATTTGGCGGCGTGGACCACCCGGTACGCATGGCTGATTGTGTATCTTTTTGCGGCGAGTCCGGTACTGGATGAAAGCTATTTTTGTCCGGGGAAAAAAGACGGCACGCCTTGCCTGAAGTATGCCAGTCCGCGGAGCAGTGAAATCGGCTATTGGAACGATTTCGAGCCGGTGCTGGATTACCGCAGCCTGGAGGGGTACGTGGATTCCATCCTAAAATACACGGAGGACGGGACTTTGATGTCCCCGGCGGAGCTGTACTATCCGGTGCGGCTGAAGTCAGCGGGGCTGTATGATTTGGAGCGCCTGCGGCGGGAGGGAGTGAGCCATATCGAGATTCGGATTATCGATGAAAACCCGTACTCGGAAATCGGGATCTTTCGGGAGGACGTGCGATTTCTACATCTCCTGATGGTGTACCTGGCGAGTCGGGCGCCGAAGCCGTTCCCGGAGGGAGAGCAACTTCTGGCGCTTCGTGACATGAAGCGCGCCGCGCTGTTCGATGATTCCACTTGCCTTTCCAACGGCCTCAGCATCCGGGAGAACGCGGTGCAGGCTTTGCAGGAAATGGAAGAATTCTTTGAGAGGGGTGGCGGCTCCACCCCTGAGGGTGGCGTTGCCCCTGTTGCCGGTTCCGCCCCCGAGGGGATTGCAGCGCCGGTGACAGGCTCCGCGATTGGTGGAGGCTCCGCCAACGGTGACAGCCCCACATCCGTTGGGATTGCAGCACCGGTGACGGGCTCCGCCTCCGACGAGTGGGCATATATCCGGGAAGCGTTGGATTTCCAGTGGCGCAAACTGGAACCGGGCGGTCGCCCCGCAGAAATTATCCGGGATGAATTCCGGAAAGAGTATAACCGGAAAGGATTGGAATTGGCAAAAGCCCACAGTCGAAAACTGTGTCAGGAAGGCTAGCATACAAAGGCGACTGGGCACACCGCCCCGAGTCTAATTCGGGCCGTTTGCGAGATATCTTCGAAAATTGACGACGAAACGCTCGGAACCGAGGTTTCGTCGTCAACTCCCTTGTAGCCGTCGTGTGAATTAGAGCTGAATGCCCGGAGAAGAGGGAAGGATGAGGCCCCGGAAGAAGAAAATCCGGGCTAAATGAAGGGAATTTTGACTCAGGATTAACTTAAATTAGAGCATAAAGCGTGAAGAAATCGTTAGATTGACGACAGACTACCCGGAACAGAAGGTCTGTCGTCAATTTTTCGTGACGCCGCATGCAGATTAGAGCAGGCGGCATGAGAAGATGATTAGAATTGACGACGAACGGGGGAAGATGGGGTGTTCGTCGTCAATTCTTTCCTTTTGGAATTTCTAATGATGGGAAGAGATGCACGAAGGCCGTGAAAGCCCTTCGCGCATCTCTTTTCATCTAAGAGCGGCCCGAGTCTAAGTCGGGCCGCCGGGACAAAATCGGGAAAATGATGTAGGAACGCGGAAAAAAGAGGTTCCTGCATCATTTTGTTGTGGTCGCCGGGCAGATTAGAGAAAAGATGCCCGGCGGAAATGGCAAGATGTGATGTCGGAATGCTGAAAACAGCTGCTTATGCATCACTTTAATACCTGATTGAAAGTAAAGTAGAAGAAAAATAGTATAAAAATGATTAGAAGTGATGCATGGGATGGAGAAACGGGTACTCATGCATTAACTCTGAAAGTGGAGTTGATGCATGAGGCGGAAAAACAAGAGCGTCAACATCACTTTCTCCCTTTATCTCGCTCGCCGCCGACCCCTGTTGGCGCCGCCCCGCCGACAACCCCTTATCCCACCGTCGGGCCACGCCAACAGGGCGCCCCGAATCCCGCTCGCCGCCGGCCCCTGTTGGCGCCGCCCCGCCGGCAACCCCTTACCCCACCGTCGGGCCACGCCAACAGGGCGCCTCAAATCCCACCCGGCGCCGGCCCATGTTGGCGCCGCCCCGCCGACAAAGCCTTGATCCACCGTCGGGCCCCGCCAACAGGGCGCCTCGAATTCCACCCGGCGTCAGCTCATGTTGGCGCCGCCCCGCCGGCAAAGCCTTATCCCACCGTCGGGCCACGCCAACAGGGCGCCCCGAATCCCGCTCGCCGCCGGCCCCGGGTGGCGCCGCCCCGCC